>JANNGC010000046.1:0-2964 GCA_031380445.1 Pedosphaera sp. | reverse complement strand
GAAAGTCATCCGACGCGAGGCTGAAACGAACGTCTTCCAAAGTGAGCGACTGAACGTGCCGCGCGTAGAGACCCCACGCCGGGAGCGAACGCGCATCGACGCCGGGGCCTTTGACGGGTTGTTGCGCCTGGGCCGCCGTGCCACCGCCGGCGAACTCCACCTGCACGTTGCGCAGCACGACTTTGATAATGGGCTCGTCCGCCCAGCTCTCCACGGAAATGGCGGAACGATAAACGCCGGTCGCGTTCAAGCCGCTCACGGTGACTTTGCCGACGGTGTTCCCGGGCTTGGTCCAGAGCGTCACGGGCGACGCGACGTGCTGCATGACATTGTTGGCGAGCAACACGTCGTCGAGTGGACCGCGCGTGGCGTCCCAGGCGCCGGGTTGGAGGATGATTCCCGAGAGCATGTTGGTGCGGTGCTTTTCGCGCGAAGTGCGGTGGGGCTGTTCGCCAGGGCCGCGGAACAGATTGTTGGCGATGGTCAGGCGCGTCGCCGGGCCGATAAGCCGGATGCCGTTGCACGAGGAATTGATCAGGCAATCCTTGATCACGGTGTTGTTCCAGTAGCGGCCGGCGATGGCGTCGTCGCCGGTGAAGAACTGGCAGCCGATGATGTTCACGTTCTGGCACCAGCGGTCGGGCGCACCGCGCCAGTGGATGCCGTCCCAGCCGCCGATGAACTTCACGTTGCGGAACTCGACATCGTCACTGACCTGGAAGAACACCGCGTAGTTCGCCGAGTCGAGGAAGGTCAAGTCGCGCACCGTCACGCGGCGGCTGTTCACGAAGACGAGCGTGTGCGGTCCGCGCATCCGCTCCTCGCCGGTTGGGTCGAAGACCTTGTTGCCATCAATCACGCCCGGGCCGGAAAGCGTCACGTCCTCGATGTTCTCGCCGAGCAGCAGCGCGCGATGCCACTTGCCCCACTTCGCCTCGGGCATGAAGTCCGGCACGGCAGGCTGGCGGTAGTCGCCAAGATTCGTGGTGCCGACCAGGGTCGCCCCGGCCTCGAACCACAGCGCAACCTTGCTGCGCAGGTGAATCGTGCCGGACGCGTAGCGGCCCGGGGGAAAGAGCACCGTGCCTCCGCCGCTGGCCGCGCAATCATCCAACGCCTTCTGAATCGCCGCCGTATCGAGCGCCAGTCCATCGCCCTTCGCACCGCCCTCGCGAATGTCGAATCGGCTGGCGGCGAGGGCGGGTTCGGCGAGGGCCAACAGCATTCCTATTAGGAGGTGTGCGCATCTGGGAAGTATAACCGTGCTCATGATTGGTGGGCTTTTGCTTCTTTGGTGACGCATCAATGTTTGTTCTTTTTCGCGGCGATCATTCACGCACCGTCGCGACAGATTCACCGCCGGTGACGAGAAGATACGACGGCGCGCGCTTGATCGGAATGGACACCGTGCCGCTGGCATTGACCTCCACCGGTTCAGCGTTGCCGTAGAGATCCAGCAGGCTGCACGTCGCCTTCGCGCCGACGCGCAGACGCACGGTGGCATCGGGCATCTTGTCGTCCTGCCACAGGCCGACAACTTGGCGGGGATCTTTCTTGCTTGGATCAGCGAAGGCGAACAGCCACTGACCGGCCTGGCCGGAATCCAGGTGCGTATTCGCCGGCAACATCCGCAGCAATCCGATGGCATGGATGTAGGCGCAACCTGCTGGCTGCATCTGAAAAAAGCTGTGTTGGTTGAGCGCCTTCCGGTCCTTGGTCTTCCATGAACTCATCGGCATGAGCAATCCGCGATACCCGCTATCAAAGTTCAGCGCCCACATCCAGACGAAGGCGGAGGCGCCGCAGCCTTTGGCGCTCAACAGGCGGCGCACCAATTCATCCGGAGTGGAACCTCGTTGTTCAACGCGGGTCAGCCACAGCGGCTTTGCGGGCTTCAATTCCTGGCGCAAATCGGCGAGCGGTCCGAGGAGGAGCGCCGGATTCGTGTCGAACGAGGCATGCACATCGAACGACGACTGCGCCTCGCGAATCACCCGCTGCTGCATGTCGGGATTAAGATCGTGCTTGGAGTCTTTCCCAATCGTGAAACAGCCGCCGTTCAAAACGATCAGCTTCGGGTCGATGGCCCGGATCTCGCGGCTCGCGTCGCGCAGGAGTTCGAGATACTCGTTGGTGCTGCCCACCCAGCCGTTGGGCATGTGGTGTCCGTTGTCGTGGAAGCGATCCTCGTCGTTCCAAATCTCCCAGAACGCGACGCGATCCTTGAATCGTGAGACCGTATCCTTCACCCGCGTCCGCCAGACCGCTGGCTCGGGCGGACGAACCCGTTGCATGAGATCGAGCGGGGTCTTCGTGGCCGTGGCCATCTCCGATACTTTTCCTTCGTTGGAAAAGCCGGCCCGCGCTTGAGTCGTCGGCGTTCCCCACATGACGTAGAGCAGATCCATGCCCGCAGCGCTGGCGCCGTTGACGATCAGTTCGGCACTGTCCCAATAGTTCCCACCACGATCGGCGTAAGCCCATTTGTCCCCGACCCGGATGAGATCAATCCCCATCTGCGCGTAAGTGGCCATGCACTTCTCCTCGCCCGGCTGAGGAACAAAGTGAACGAGACCGTTGCCCCACCCGAAACGGAAGCCAGACCGGTGAGATGTTTCCGGCCCAGGCAACGTCATAACGCCGAGCGCATCCTGCAGCGCGAGCCGACGTCCGTCCTGATCGGAAAGTTGCCACGCAAAGCTGACCACTCCGCGTCGCGCTGCGATCTGGTCGGGCATGGCGACGCGCTTACTGCCGCCCTTGGGAAGCACCAGCTTCTCCTCCAGTTCCGGGCCTTTGCCTGAAGGCAGACTGATCTGGACCTTCCAAGTCAGTTGAAGCTCATGGTCCGACTTGCTGGTGAACAGGAAGGATACCTTCCCCTTTGCGCCCGGCTCGACGTAAGGAAACGGCTCGAACGGCTCCAGTCGCACCGCGACATCGTCGAGGAGTTTCGTCGTTGAT
>JANNGC010000037.1:0-7505 GCA_031380445.1 Pedosphaera sp. | reverse complement strand
TCATCGGCGAGAGCCTGCTGCCACACTGCATGGACTTGCTGCAAGAGGCTGATTTGCTGGAAGCCGTGGAGAGGCAAAATTTCATCCACAAGAACGGCGCGGTCTTCAAACGCGGTGACGGCACCTGCAACTTTGATTTCTCAGCGCAGTTCACGGCGGGTTGGAAATACACCTTTCAAGTGCCGCGCGCGGACTTCGACAAGACGCTCGCGGACACGGTCGCGGCGCGCGGTGTGGAATTCCGCTACGGCACTGGAGTGCAGGCGGTGAACTTCGCGAACTCACACGCCACAGTGACGCTGGAAGATGAGAGCGGCGCGCGGCGCGACGTGACGGCGAAGTTTGTCCTCGATTGCAGCGGCTACGGACGCGTGTTGCCGCGTCTGCTCAATCTCGAAAGGCCGTCGCGTTTTCCCGTGCGCGAGGCGCTGTTCACACACGTCACGGGCGACCTCCGTCCCGCAGGTCGCGAGGAGGGAAAGATTTGGGCGTGCATTCACCCCGACGGGGCGTGGATGTGGATCATTCCCTTCTCGAACGGCAAAACCAGCGTGGGCGCGGTGGCGTCGCCCGAGTTTTTCGCGAAGTATCCTTCCGACCCCGAGCAGCGGTTGCGCTCCATCATCGCGGCTGATCCGAATGCCGGGCCGCGTCTGGCAAACGCGCAGTTCACCTTCGCGCCGCAGCGCATCGCCGGTTACGCCTGCGCGGTTGAGCGGTTGCACGGCCCGCGTTTTGCGCTGGCGGGGAACGCCACGGAATTTCTCGATCCCATTTTTAGCTCCGGCGTCACGCTCGCGCTCGCGTCGGCGAATCGCGCGGCGAAAACCATCACACGCCAGTTGCGCGGCGAGACTGTGGACTGGCAGGTGGAGTACGGCGATCACGTCATGCAGGGCATCAACACCTTCCGCGCCTACGTCACCGCATGGTACGAAGGCACGTTGCACGAAATCTTTTTTGCCGCCGGCTCCAATCCCGGCGTGATGCGGCAGATTTGCTCCGTGCTGGCGGGCTACGTGTGGGACAAGTCCAACCCCTACGTCGCGCAACCGGAGCGCGCGCTGCCGCTGCTCGCGAGGATTGTTAAATCGCAGGCCGCAGCCGTTGAGGCGGCGACGGCCGTGAAGTAATCCATCGTTCGCCCCATGGATTCCAAGCCTCTCTTCACCCAGGACAACAAAAGCGCATTCGACGCGAAGGCCGAGGCGCAGCGCATCGCGTACGCGCCCGTGGCGTTTCAAGCCTGCCGCGTGTTGCGCACGGAGGGCATTCTCGAAGCGGTGCAGAAAAGCGGCTCCACCGGCATCACGCTCGCGGAAGTCGTGGCGAAGGTCAGCCTGCCGCGCTACGGCGTGAAAGTGTTGATGGAAGCCGGGCTGGGCGTCGGTCTTTTCTGCCTGAACGAAGGCCGCTACACGATCACCAAGCTCGGCTACTTCATGCTCCGCGACCCGATGACGCGCATCAACATGGATGTGGTGCATGACGTCTTCTATCGCGGCTTCTTCGATCTCGATCAGGCCGTGCGCGAGGGAAAACCCGCCGGCCTGAAATCGCTCGGCGACTGGCCGACGATTTACGAAGGGCTTTCCTCACTCGAACCGCAGGCCCGCGAAAGCTGGCTGGCGTGGGACCATTATTACTCCGACCAGGCGTTCCCCGCCGCGCTGCCCATCGTCTTCGCGAATCGTCCGAAGCGATTGCTCGATGTCGGCGGGAACACCGGCAAGTTCGCGATCCAATGCGCTAAGCACAACGCTGACGTGCGCATCACCATCGCGGACCTCGACAAGCAACTCGCGCTCGCGAAGGCGAATCTCCAGCAGCACGGCGTCGCGGATCGCGTGGACCTGCACGCGATGAATCTCCTCGATGAATCCGCCGCGTTGCCCGGCGGTCACGACGCGATTTGGATGAGCCAGTTCCTCGACTGCTTCTCCGAGCAGCAGATCGTTTCCATCCTGCGCCGCGCCGCCGCCGCGATGACGCCGGACACGCGGCTCTACATTCTCGAACTGCTCTGGGACCGGCAGCCGAACGAAACGGCGGCGTTTTGTCTCCAGCAGATTTCGCTCTACTTCACCTGCCTCGCGAACGGCAACAGCCAGATGTACCACTCGTCGGACCTGCTCGGCTGCATCAAAGAGGCCGGATTGGTCGTCGAGGAACAGCGCGATCAAGTGGGCCTCTACCACACGCTGCTCCAGTGCCGGAAGGTGTGAGCGGATGAGTTGCGCGGCGCAGTTGGCCTCGCGGAGCGAGAGCCTGACGGTAGCCGTGGATTTCAACCCACGGTTCCAGTTGCTCAAGGGCAGGCGTCGCGGAGCGACGCTCGAAAACATGGCGACACCTTCAGACGTCGCTACGCGACGCACTCACTAATTCCCGCACCCCTCCATGGGATGAATCCCACGGCTGCCATCGTGCGGTCGCTACGCGACTACCGAATCGCCATCTGCTTCGGGTCTTCGTCCTTCAGCCCATACTTCATCAGAAAGCGCATCAGGCCCATGCTGTAGGGCGAGCGGCCTGCGAGGCCGGTGAAGATGCGGCCCAGGTGTTTGTTGATGTGCGGATTCGCCATCTTGATCAGCAGATTGCTCCGCATCATTTCGCCGACGCGGAACGAGGTGAACATCCGCCCATCGTAGAAGTAGTTCACGATCTCGTGCCATGTCTTGAGGTGGTGAACGACGCTCTGCTCGTAGCGTTGGAACGCGGCGGTGCTGCCGTCGCGAATGGTTTCCGCCAGCGACTCCGCGCTGGTCAGGCCGATGAGCAGGCCGCTGGAAAACACCGGATCAATGAAGCCCGCCGTGTCGCCCAGCAAGACCCAGCCGTCGCCGAAGAGCCGTTCGGAGACGAGCTGATAGTTCGTGTATTCCATCACCGGCGTCAGGCGCTTCGAGCCGGCGGTGGCCGCGCGCAGCACGGAATCTTGTTTCAACAAATTGTCGTAACGCTCCTCCGGCGTCGCGCCGTGCTTCGGCGGATGTTCCGCGCCGATGACGATGCCGAGCGACACTCGATCCGGCAGCGGGATGCGCCAGCTCCAGCCGTGATCAAGGCGCGACGAATGCACGTAGCCGTCGCGCCCGAGTTTGTCGTGATAGACGTCTGCGCGGTCGAGATGCGCGAAGAGCGCGGTGTCTTTGCGTCCGCCTTCGCGGCTGGGAAGCTCCAGTAGTTTCGGCAACACGCGCGCCCGCCCCGTGGCGTCCACGATCAAGTCTGGTTCACTGTCGAAATAATCTCCCAGCACCGCACGCGTCTCGGCGGACAGGCGCACGCGCTCTGTGCCGGGCACGCGCTCCAGTTTGGCTTCCACTTCCAACACCTTCGCGCCCGCGCGCTTCGCGGTTTCAAGCAGGGTCGCGTCAAACTTGATGCGCGGGACATTGTACGAGTAATGCGGCATCTCTCCGGCGAAATCACTGAACGTGAACGGGTAGTCGCCAAACTCGTTCATGTTGAAGATCGCGCCCGGCTTGTATTTGCCGAATGCGCGCACTTCGTCCTCGATGCCGAGGCGGCGCAGGATCAGCACGATGGCCGGCACGAGCGACTCACCGACGAGCAGCGAAGTCGGGCGCGGGCGGTGCAGCATGGCGACGCGCACACCGGCGCGGCAGAGATGCGTCGCCGCCGTGCAGGCCGCCGGGCCGGCACCGAGGAAAACAACCGTCTTGATAGGGCGCGATCCGTTCATCGTTTTTTGGTGTCTGACTATTTCAATCCCTCCGCCAGCGCGCGCGCCAGCAGTTCGCGATACTCGCCGGAGCTGATGTTCGCCGCGTCGGAAGTGTTCGAGAGAAAGCCGCCTTCGACGAGCACGGCGGGCCGGTTCTGGTAGCGCAGCACGCCCATGAAACGCGCGCGCTTCACGCCGTCATCGCGAGCTTGCGTGGTGGCGACGAGCGCGTGATGCAGGCGGAAGGCCCAGGCGGTGTTCGCGGCGTCGAACGAGTTGTTCGGGAAGACGGCGCGCTCATCGTCGGCAAAACCGCGCGCCAGCGTGGAAGCCATGCCGGTCGGCGTCAGGCAATACGTCTCGATGCCCGACGCCTGGGTCTGCGGAAACGTGGAGTTGAAATGCAGGCTGATGAACAGGTCGGCATGGACGCGATCCGCAAACGCGGTGCGCTCGACCAGCGACAGGTCCACGTCGCCACGCCGCGTCAGGAAAACTTTCCAGCCCGCGTTCGTCAGCAGCCGCTCGGTGCGCAGCGCCCAGTCGAGCGCGTAATCTTTTTCGTTCCGATGCTGTGCGTCGCGCGTGCCGGCGTCCGTGCCGCCGTGGCCGGGATCGAGGACGATGGTGCGACGCGCGAGCGGGAAAGCGGCCGCCGGTTCGGCGAGCGGTAGCAAAGTTTTCTCCGCATCCAGCGCGTTGAGATGCGGCTCGCCGTGAATCATCACCGGAGCGAAGCCGAGCCAGAGCGCCGCGCCGTTCCACTGCGCGAGGCGCGTGCCGACGGTGAGTTTCGCCCAACCGCTCCGCGTGGGCAGACGGAAGATGACCGCGCTGCCCGCCGCGATTTGCTCGGGCGCTCCCAGTCCCGCGCGCTCGCAGAATGTCCGCAATGGCACCCAGCCCCGCCCGAAAGTCACGCGCGGTTTCGGCGGCGTCACGGTGCTCGCCACGCGCGGCGCGGGCATCGGCTCGGCGCTGACGTTGTCCAAGCCGAGCACGGGCGCCGGCTCGTGATGCAGCGTGACCACTTCCGGCACGACGGGCTTGACGGGTGCAGATGCCGGTAGAGTTGCGGGAGTGGAAGAGACCTCTCTCGCTGGCGCGGAGGGCGCGAGCGGCGAATAATTTTTTCCAGCGCAGCCGGCGAAGATGATCGCGGCGAGCAGCGTGATCGCGGCGCGGAAAATTTGAAATGGAAGGCCGTGCTTCACCGCGTTCAGCCCTGGATGAAGTAGCTCAGGCTTTCCAATTCCATCGCCAGGTTCACGTTGCTCACCATCACGTCCTCCGGCACCACGAGCACGATGGGCGCAAAGTTCAGGATGCCGGTGATGCCCGCGTCCACCAGCGTGTTCGTCACTTCCTGGGCGGACATGGCGGGGACGGTGATGATGGCCATCTTGACGTGCTGCGTGCGGATGATCTCTGGCAGCTCATCCATGCCGTGCGCGGACACGGGCAGCTTTTTCTCGCGCAACCGTTTCACGTCGGCATCAAACGCGCCGACGATTTCAAAACCTTCTTCTTGGAAGCCGCGATACGAAAGGAGCGCCGTGCCCATGTTGCCCACGCCGACGAGCACGACGGGCTGCAAGCTGCTGGTGCCGAGCAACTCAATGATCATCTTCGTGAGCTGATCCACGTCGTAGCCGAGGCCGCGCGTGCCGAACTGGCCGAAGTAGGTGAGATCTTTGCGAAGCTGCGTCGGTTTCACGCCCGCAACCTTCGACAGCGCTTCGCTGGAGACGGTGCGGATGTCATTCGCCTTGAGCCGCTGGAGGCAGCGCAAATAAACCGAGAGACGATAGATCGTCTTCCGTGGAATCTCGGGGCGGAGCATTTTTTTCAAGGGGGAGAGAGTGAAGGCAAAGAGTGTGAGGATCAAGCGGGCCGATTGGAGAAGGCCGGATGGAAAGTGATGCCGCAGTCCCAAAGCCTGCGGCTCCACTTTCAATCAATCCACGAACATCAGTTCGTTCGAGAGCAGCAGCGCCTGGGCGTAGCGTTCCCACGGAGAGAGCGGCTTGAACTCTTTGCGCGGGCCGCTGAAGTCCGCTTTCGCGCTCCACTTCTCGTCGTTCTTGCCTTCGCCGCTGCCCGCGTAACGAATGGTCGGCGCCCAGGTGAAGGAATCGGAATTCACGCTCGCCCGGCAGTCCACGACGAAATCAATGGTGTCGCCGCGCTTCACTTCCACGCGCTCGACGTTGGTGGTGGCCTTCGCGTTGTGGCTCGTCCACTCGCCGAGCTTGCCGCCCGTGCTGCTCACGATGCGCCCGCGCACGCCGTCGCCGCTTTGGGTGGAATGCACCAGCCGTCCAGTGATTTTCACCGCGCCATCGCGGGGCGCGCGCCAGCGACGAATCGCCGCGCGTTGGAGATCATCACCGGCGTGACCGCCCTCGGCGTTCAGAATCACCCAGCCGGTTTTGGCGTCCGGCAAATCTTTTCCGCCCTGCCACGCCGCGCCGGTGTAGTGCGGCAGCGGCTTGAATTTCGTCACGCGCGCCGTGGCATCGTCAAACGCGCCGTAGCCGTATTGCCAGGTCGTCGTTTCACCGACGGTGCTGTTCGTCGTGGGCTTCTGCGCGAGATATTGTTTCCCAAGTTGAATCTCCTCCGGCTCCGGCGCGCGCTGAAAGGCGGCGAGGTAAAGACTCTTGATGCGCTGCTCGTCGTCCGTCGCCGACTTCACCTCGGGTCGCGCGAGAAACGCCTGCGCCTGCTGCACCACGAACGGGCTGTTCAACAGGAACAGCGCCTGTTGCGGCACGCTCGTGTAAAAGCGGCCCGAGCTGGTCGCGTCCGGGCTGGCGAAATCAAACGTGCGGAACAAGCCGGGCAGATTCTGCCGCTCGATGAACGCATACACCGAGCGCCGTGTGGAGTACGGCTCGGTCGTGATGTCCACCGCGTTGCCGCCCATCGCCGGATCGAGCTTACCGGAAACCATGAGCAGCGTGTCGCGCATGGCCTCGAAGTCGAGACGGTGCCGGTTCTGCCGCCACACGAAATCATTCGCCGGATCAATCTTCGCCATGGCCGCGTTCTCATCGCTGCTCTGCTGATACGCGGCGGAGAGCATCATCGTCCGGTGCAACTTTTTGAGCGACCAGCCGTCGGCCATGAATTGCGCGGCGAGATGATCGAGCAGTTCAGGATTCGCCGGCGCTTCCGCGCGCACGCCGAAATCGCTGGGCGTCCGCACCAATGGCGCGCCGAAATGATACGACCACACGCGGTTCACCATCACGCGCGCGGTCAGGGGATTGTTCGTGCTGGCGATGGCGCGGGCGAACTCCAGGCGTCCGCTGCCCTTCTTGAACGGTTCGCGTTTTCCGTCCGAGAGAATTTCGAGAAACTGCCGCGGTACTTTCGGGCCGGGATTGCCCGCGTTGCCACGCACGAAGACCACTGGCTCGACGGGATTCGCCTTGTCCTTCAACGCCATGGCGCGCGGCGGCGCGCCGGGGTGAGTGGCGTCCAGTTCGTCGAGCTTGCGCTTGAGCGCGCGCGTCTTCTGCTGCGCGGGCGTGTCGAACATCTTGTACATCTCATCCGAATCCATGCTGAACGGCGACGCGCTCGCGTAAAGAACCTGGCGCAGCGCCTCGCGATCCTTTTCGGCGAATGCGGCGGGCGCGTTCGTCTTCGCTAACTCACGCCATTGCTTGTCCGTGTCCTCGAACAGCTTGTCGTAGCGATCTGCGACTTCTTTCAACGAAGCGGGCGCGGTCTTGAAAAGCGCGGCAACGAGCGGGTTCAACTGGTTGGTGCCGCTGGTGCCGGCGGCGAATTTTTCCACGAG
>JANNGC010000030.1:0-8823 GCA_031380445.1 Pedosphaera sp. | reverse complement strand
TGGTGCTGCCAGGCCAGCAGTGCATTCGCGCCGGAAAATTCTGAAGTCCAGTCCTCGGCCTGCGTCATCGTCTCCAGCCACGCGCGCAGCCAGTCCCAGTAGCTGCGTGCGGAAATCAGTTCACGATCCGCGAGCGGCGTGCTTCGGCCCGAATCCCACGGTGCCTCGCCGCGCTTGCCGCTGGGGAAGGCGGTGAGCAGCAGCGTGTCGCGCGCGCGCGTCATCGCCACGTAGAGCAGGCGGATTTCCTCGCCGAGCAGTTCGCGCTGCTCGCGGCGACGCGCGAGCCACCACGGCAGGCTCGGGTAACGGCGCTGCGATTCCGGGCAGAGAATTTTCGCGCTCAATCCGAACGCGGGCGACAGCAGGATGTCCTGATGCAAATCCTTCTGGTTGAACGGCGACGCGAGGCAGCCCACCGCGACGACCGGAAACTCCAGCCCCTTGCTGCGATGAATGCTCATCAGGCGCACCGCGTTTCCGGAGTCGGTCGCCGCCACGTCCTGATCCAGTCCGGCGTCCTGCTGCTCGTCCACGAAACGCAGGAAGCGATACAGCCCCTGGCGCTGGAAGGGATCGTAGTTGCGCGCCAGTTCGAGCAGACGTCGCACGTTCGCGGTGCGTTCGCGCCCGCGTTCGCCGGCCAGCAACTGCGCCTCGTAATGCGTCTCGGCCAGCGCGGCTTCGAGGCATTGCGAGAGGGAAGTGTGCCGCGCCAAGCTGCGCCACCGCTCGAAGCTCGTGCGGAAGCGCCGCACTTTTTCTTTCGCGCTACTGACGACGACGGACGCCTCGGCGCGCGGTGCCTTGAAGTGAAAGCGGTTGAGCGCGGTGAAGAATTCTCCTTCGCGTCCAGCCTCGATGCGAATGGCCGCCAGTTCGTCCGCCGAGAAACCAAAGAGCGGCGAGCGCAGCACGGCGGCGAGCGGAATGTCCTGCAACGGATTGTCGAGCAGCCGCAGCAGGCTGATGAGGTCGAGCACTTCCAGCGCGCAGAAAAATCCCGCGCGCGCCGCGGAGAGCGGTACACGCGCGCTCGCAAACTCCTTGGCAAACGCCTCCACGCGCGGCCCCGGCGAACGCAGCAGCACCACCATGTCGCGCCACTCGACGCGGCGCGGACGCTTCTCCTCCACGTCCCAAATCTCGTGGCCACTCTGGTGCAGCTCACGCAGCCGCGTGGCGATGAGCCGCGCCTCGGCTTCGACTGAACCCAGATCAACGGCTTCCGCAGCGCGGGTTTCGCCGTCGTTACTTTCAACGTCGGTCTCCACTCCCGTTTCCTCGCCGCGATGGAGGACGTGCAATTCCACGCGGCGCGTCTGGTCGGCGGCAACGCTCAACGCGGAACGATCGGCGGGATTGCCAAAGCGCAGTTGGGCATCGGCGTCGTAACGCACCCCGCCGAGCGCGTCGCGCATGAGCGCGGCGAAGAGCGGGTTGACGAAATTCAGGATCGCCTCGCGACTGCGGAAATTGTCCGCCAACGGAATGCGTTGTCCGTCGGTGCCATGTTTCCACTCTTCTTCGTAGCGCCGGAAAATTTTCGGGTCCGCGAGCCGGAAGCGGTAGATGCTCTGCTTCACGTCGCCGACCAGGAAACGGTTGCCAGCCGCGCGGCTCACGGCACGGATGATCGCGTCCTGCGCCGCGTTGATGTCCTGGCATTCGTCCACGAAGACATGCGTGAACCGCTCCTGCCAGAGCCGCGCGGCCTCTGTCGCGGCACCGGACTTGTCGAGCAGACATTCCAGCGCGAGCTGTTCGAGATCGGCAAAGTCCACGCCGCCCAGCGCACGCTTGGCGCGGGTGAACTCACGGGTGAAGGCGCGGGTCAGGTCCAGCAGCGCGCGCATCGGCTCGAGCATCCGGCGCCAGTCCTCGCGCAGCGCGTCTTCTGAACTCATCACGGAATTCAGAAACGCGCCTTCGGTGAAAAACTTCTCGATGGGGTCGTGGAATTTTCCTTTCGTGCCGCGCACCCATTCCGCCGTGCCGGCTTCGGTCACGACGCGCACGGCGAGGGCCGCTTCCTCGAAGCTCGGTTCCGTCGGACAATGCCCCAGCGCCACCACGCACTGCCGCACATTCACCGCTTCGGCGTAACGCTGGATTTCCTCCCGCCATTCGCCACGCCACTCTTGGAACGCCTCGACCGCCAGCGTCTCCCAACCGGGCGGAGTCTCCGTCGATAAACGCTCGCGTTCGCGCACCATCCAGAGTTCAGGATCCGGCAGCGTCTGTCCGTAGCGATGCAGTTTGAGGATCAGCCCGCGAATTTTTTCTTCCGAGCCGCCGCCGTAATCGCGCAACAACGCCAGTGCCGCTTCCGCAAACGGCGCGGTGCGCTCGTAGCAGCGGAGGAAGACGTCATCGAGCGTCGCGTGAATCAGCGGCTGCGTCTGCGTTTCGTCCAGCACCGTCACCTGCGGGTCAATGCCCAACTCGTGGAAATGCTCGCGGATGAGTTGCAGACAGAAGCCGTGCAACGTGGAGATGTGCGCCGTGTCGAGCAGGGCGAGCTGTTCGTCGAGTGCGGAATGCGGAGTGCGGAATGCGGAATTGGGGGCGACGCTTTCGTCACTCCGCACTTCGCACTCCGCGCTCCGCATTTTCTCCAACTCCTTCCGCAGCCGCGCGCGCATTTCCGCCGCCGCCGCCTCGGTGAACGTCACCATCAAAATGGATTCGATGGAAACGCGTTCCTCGACGATGAGCCGTCGCGCGCGCTGCACGACCGTACCGGTCTTGCCCGTACCCGCGCCCGCCGAGACGAGCACGTTGCCCTCGGCACGAATCGCCTGCTGCTGCCATTCGGTGAACATGCTCATGTCGCGCGGCTCCTCTTGGTTGGAGTTTTTTCCGGCTTCGGCGGTTTGGGCGGCGCTTTCAGCGGGCGATACGGCTGCGTCCACGGATCAAAGCGGCAGACGGATTGAAACTCGCAACGGTCGCACGCCACCTCTTGGCCTTTCTGATACGGCGCAATCTGGATCGCGCCGGACAACACCTGCCGCCCGAAGTCGCGCAGATGTTTTTCCACGTCCGCGACAAGCGCGGCAAAGGTCGCGGGGTCGCACGCATCGCTGCGGCCGCGCAGATTGAACTGCCCGGTGCTGCGGTCACCCGCGAGTTGATCGAGCCACGTCTCGTCGAAACGTCCGGTGTGTTGAAACGCCTTGCGCCGGATGGCGTCCGCATCCTCCAGCGCGTCCTCGCGTGAACTCGCCGACTTCGCCTGCTCGCGCAGCCCGACGTAAAAAACTCCGGCCGGCACAAGCCGCGCCGCGCCGAGGCTCGAAGGATCGGCTTGCCGCAGCCAGCCGAGATACGAGAGCAGTTGGAGTTCGAGACCGTGAAAGAGTTTCACGTTGTCCAGCTTGCGCCCGCTCGACTTGTAATCAATGACCACAGCGAGCGGTTCGCCCTCCGCGCCGGGCCGCGCGCACAAATCCACACGGTCCACGCGCCCGCCGAGCAGTAGAGATTTTCCATCGCCCAGATCAATGGCCCAGCCCGGTAGCGTGCTGTCCGGCAGGCCAAAGGAAAGCTCCACGGCGCGCGGATCGAATTGATACTGCTTCATCCAGTCCACGAGCACGCGGATCAATCCGGCGAGATTTTCAATCAGCAGACGCGCGGCAAACTCCCGCGCCGCGTCCGCCGCGAACAGGCCGTGGCCGAACGAGCGCAGTTGTTCCTCGCCGATTTCCCTGACCAGTTGCGCCGCGTCTTCCGGCGGCCAGTCACGCCAGCGGCGCCCGTCCTGCGTCGCGCGCTGATGAAACGTGCTGAGAATCTCGTGCTGGAAACTGCCGGTCTCGCGCGCATCCACCTCGTGCTCCTCGCGCTCTTTCATGCCGAGGCCGGCGCTGAGAAAGAATTTGAACGGGCAGGCGGCGAACTGTTCGAGCTTGCTCACCGAGGTGCGGAACGGATTCGCGTAGAGATGTTCGGCGAGACCGGCGGCCAGTTGCACGGCGTTCGCCGCCGCGCGCACGCCGTCGGCGCGGGCGACGAGTTCGCGGAACTCCGGCCAGTCGCGGAGCGGGAGCAACTCCGCCCGCGCGGACGCAATCACTTCCGGCGCGATCTCGTGCGCGTGCTCCGCGTCCCGCCAGTCGGGTTGCGAAAAAGTTTCCACGACCACCTGCGGCAACTGCCGCGTGATTTGGCCGATGAAGGGCGAGGGATTCAGCGCGCGGCCCTTGTGATCCGCCGTGGCCCACGTCAGCACCAACCGCTCGCGCGAGCGCGTGCAGGCGATGTAGCCGTAGAACCGCTCGTGCGCGATCCGGTCGCGCTGGCTCAGGCCGAAAGATTTTTTCCCGCGCACCAGGGCGTTGGAAAATTCCTCGCGCTCGCGTTCCGTCAAAATCAGCGGCGGCGGCGGCAGCGCGGGGAACACGGTCTCGTTCATCCCGATGACGACGACGAGCCGGAGGTCGGGATTGCGCGAGCGATCAATGGTGCCGACGAGCACCTGATCGAGCGCGGGTGGAATCACGCCGAGCTTCAGGCCCGCCAAGCCTGATTCAAGAATCGGCAGCCACTCGACGAGCGGCAACGAAGAGGCGGCGAACGCGCGTTCCACGTTTTCCAACCACAGAAGAATTTGCTCCTGCACGCTGCCATGCACTTCGCCCGCGAGCGGCGCGACGGCGCGGGCCTCGACGCTCCAGTCTTCCAGCGTGGACTCGACGTGCAACTCGACCCACAGCGCGCGCACGGCGGCGGCGAGTTGCGGGCCGCTGACGGAACCGGTCAGCGCGCGGGTCAGCTTTTCAAACGGCGGTGTGACGCGCGCGCGCAGCGGCTCGAAACGATGCGGCTCGCCGTCTTTCAGCGGCAGCGGTTGCAGCCAATGCTCGCGCTCCCAGCCGCGGGCCAGCGCCTCGTTTTCCAGGCGGTCCACCGACTCGTCGTCGCGTTCCACCAGTCCGGTCTTGAGCGCGCCGAACCAGTCCTCGCGCCGCCAACCGTAGGCCGCGACGCGCAGGGCGAAACGCGTCAGCTCCGCCAGCGGGTGGTGCGTGACCGGTTCGCGGCGGTCCAAAAAAATCGGAATGCCAAAGCGCGTGAACACCCGGCGCACCGTGTCGTGATAGCCCGTGAAGTTCCGCATGAGTACCGCGCAATCGCGGTAGCGTCCGCCGCGCGCGCGCACGAGCTGGAGAATTTCTCGCGCGGCGAAAACGGCCTCGGCTTCCACACTCGCGCAGGCGACGAGACGGAGTTCGTGTTGATCTGCAACGGTTGAAAGGGGTTGAGCCACGCCAGCCCAGCCTGCTTCCAGTTCACCCAGCAGCGGCGCGGAAGAAAAGCGGTTGCGCTCCACCACGCGCGGCAGCGTTTCCACGATCACGTTCACGCCGGGCAAATTGTCCACGCGCTGGCGCACGGCGCGATAGGTCTGGCCCACGACGGTCCAGAGCGAGAGCCAGGAGCCGGGTTCGGCGCGCGCCTCGTCCTCCAGGCAGAAGGCCAGCGTGGCGCTTTCGCAACACGGCAGAATCGCGGCGAGCAGGTTCAGCTCCTGCGGCGTCATCTCGGAAAAACCATCGAGCCACAGGTGCATGCCGCGCGGCAGTTGCGCGCGGGCTTCCTGCAACGATTCCGCCGCCACTTCGAGCAGCGAGTCCGCATCTTCCAGTTCGCCGTCGCGCAGCCACTCGCGATACGCGGCGTGCAGCAGCGCCACGTCCTGCAATTTGCTTTGGAGTGTGTTGTTGATGCCACCCGCTGCTGACACTTGCTGCAATCGTTCCGGCGCAATCTGCTGGTGCTGCAATTCACGGAGCAGCCCGGCCAGTTGCTGCGCGAAGCCGGGCAGCCGCGCGGTGGCGTGAAAGGTCTGGAGCTTCGGGCCGTGCTGCGCAAGGAGCGCGCGGAGAATCATCACGCGGCCTTCTTCACTGAGAATTTCGCCGGACGACCGGCCGAGCGCTTCGAGGAAAAATTCCGCGAGCCGGTCGAAGGAAAGAATTTGCAAACGCGTGTAGCCGGCCAGTTCCCCGTCCGCGAGCAACTGACGTTCGATTTGAAACGTGGCCTGCTTCGGCGCGAGGAAGAGCAGGGGAGCGCCCTGCGGATCGCGCAGCAACTCGGCGCGAATCTCCTCCAGGCAGCGGAAAGTTTTTCCGGTGCCGGCGGGGCCGAGCAGGAAGCGGATTTGCACGCGCGAGTTTTCCGGCAAGTCATTGCCGCGCGCCAGCGGAATGAGGCGGGAAGGAAGAAACTTTCTGCCGCATCGGTTGGACTGTGGCTCCTGATGGAATGATGGCCGTTCTTTTACCGCAGAGGCGCAGAGACGCAGAGAGGGAGGCGGAAGGAGAAACTGTTGCGCTGGCATGAAATTCAAACCTGATCTTTTCCTCCGCCTCTCTGCGCCTCTGCGCCTCTGCGGCAAAAATGGTCACGCACTTCCGCAGTCGGCGAACCACCAGCCGGGACGGCCAGTGGACGGGCGGCAGCCGGGACGGCTGCCCCACTACCTGAGCGCGCTCCCGCTCCATTCGTCATTCGTCATTCAACAGTTCGCCCCCGTTTTCCCGCCGTTCGCATCGTTCTGCTCGCCAGCGGCGCGGCGAGCAGGTAAATGACACGCCGGTGATCCGGTTTCTTTACAACGTGGGCTTCCACATTTTTTTCGTGCTCAGCGCGCCGTTTTATTTTCTTAAAATGTGGCGGCGGGGCGGATGGCAGGCGGGCTTCGGCCAGCGCTTCGCGCGCTACGACGCCCGGTTCAAGCAGGCCATCACCAACCGTGACATCATCTGGCTGCACGCGGTCAGCGTGGGCGAGGTCAACGTCTGCACGCAGCTCATCAAGGCGTTGGAGCCGCGCGCGCCGAATTTGAAAATCGTCGTCTCGACCACGACCTCGACCGGCATGGCCACGTTGCAAAAGGTGCTGCCGACGCATATCTCCAAAATATATTATCCCGTGGATAGCTGGCGCGTGGTGCGCCGCGCCTTCCGCATGGTCAGTCCCGAGGCGGTGGTGCTGATGGAGGCGGAAATCTGGCCGAACTTTCTCTGGCGCGCGCGCGATCTCGGCACGCCGGTCTTTCTCGTCAACGCCCGCATCTCGGACCGTTCCTTCCCGCGCTACAAGAAGATGGGTTTTCTGTTCCGCCCCGTCTTCCGTTCGCTCACGGGCGTGGGCTGCCAGAACGAGGCGGACGCGAGGCGGTTGGAGGAAATTGGCTGCCGTCCCGAGCGCGTGCAGGTGGTCGGGAACATGAAGTTCGACGCCGCGACCGTGACGGAGAAGCGCCTGCTCGATGTGCCACGACTGCTCGCGCAACTCGGCGTCGCGCCGGACGCGCTCCTGCTCGTGGCCGGCAGCACGCACGCGGGCGAGGAGAAAATTCTTGGTGAGGTTTTTCTGCGGCTGCGTGCGCGGTTTCCAAAATTGTTTCTTATTATCGTGCCGCGTCATCACGAGCGCGGGCGCGAGGCGGGACGCGAGTTGGAAGCGGCGGGCGTGAAGTTTGCCTATCGCAACGAGATCACGCCGCACACGCAGCGCGCGCCGGGCGAAGTGGACGCGCTGCTGGTCAACACCACCGGCGAGTTGCGCTACTTCTACGATCACGCCGCGCTGGTCTTCGTCGGCAAAAGTCTCACGGCGGACGGCGGGCAGAATCCCATCGAGCCGGGCGCGAAGGGCAAGCCGATGGTCTTCGGTCCAAACATGCAGAACTTTGCCGCCATCGCGAAGCTGCTCGTCGAGCGCGGCGGCGCGGTGCAAGTACGCGACGCGGCGGAACTGGAGCGCGCGTGCGCGGACTTGCTCGGTGATCCGGCGCGCGCCGTCCAAGTTGGCGCGAATGCGCAGACCGTGGTGCGGGAAAATCTCGGTTCCATCGAGCGCACGGTGGAGATGATTCTGGCCAAACTGCCCCAGCACGCGCGGTGATTCCCGGTCTGGCGGAGCGCGGCTCTCCAGAGCCGCAGCGGCCACGACGATGCGTACGTGCTGCGGCTCTGGAGCGCCGGGCTCCGCATTTCCCCCCTGTTTTCCAGCTTGGCATCGCGGATGGCATTCGTCAGATTGCGGCCAACGAGAGCGTTCCCTTACCCGCTCCGGGTGCTGGAAATCTCCAACTGTGGCCGTGAAAACGGCCGGTGGAAATGGAAGGCGCGGCCTGCAAAACGTCTGCTGTGAGTGCAGTGTGACACGAGCGGCCAGGGGACAAACTCGCCAACAAACTCATTATGAAAAAACTGTTGAGCCTCGCCCTGGTTGCCTTCGTTGCCGTCCTCGCCGGTTGCGGCGAAAAGACCACCGGAGAAAAAATTGACGCGGCCGCCAAGGACGCCAAAGACGCCGCCGGTGACGCCGCCAAGTCTGCGGGCGATGCCGCGAAGTCCGCTGGCGACGCCGCCAAGGAAGCGCTGAAGAAGTAATCGCGTCGTCCCGAAAGATTCCAAATCCAGCACCGCCGCGAGGCGGTGCTGGATTTTTTTTATCGTGAGATTAGTAGGGCGGCCGTCCCGGCTGCCTTCCGTCCTTGGGCCGTCCCGGCTGAAGGAAAACAGAGACACCAGCCGGGACGGCCAGTGGACGGCTGCCCCACTGTCAGTTCGCCGACACCCCCACAGGAAACAGTTCCTCCAACGCCGCCGCCAGATCCTCGCTGCTGTAGGGCTTGGGCACCACGCCGGAGAAGCCGAAGTCGCGGTAGTTCGCCATGACCGGATCATTCGAGTAGCCGCTGGAGACGATGGCGAGCACGTCGGGATCGAGCGCGCGCAGTTCGCGAATCATGTCCTTGCCGCCCATGCCATTGGGCACGGTCAAGTCCATGATCACCGC
>JANNGC010000023.1:0-10186 GCA_031380445.1 Pedosphaera sp. | reverse complement strand
ATCGGCATCAAGCCCGTGTCGGCCATCGGCACCATTCGACTCGTGAAGGCGGCTATCGAGTATGCCATTCGTGAAAAGCGCAAGAGCGTCACGATTGTCCACAAGGGCAACATCATGAAGTACACCGAGGGCGGTTTCCGCGACTGGGGTTACAGCGCGGCGGAACGCATCTTCGGCGACAAGGTTTACACCTGGTCGAAGTGGGAACGCACCAAGAAGGAAAAGGGCGAACCCGCCGCGAACGAAGAGCAGAAGGCCGCGCTCGCCAAGGGCGCGATTCTCATCAAGGACTCCATCGCCGACATCACGCTTCAGCAGGTGCTCACGCGCCCGGAAGAGTTCGCTGTCATCGCGACGTTGAATCTCAACGGTGATTACCTGAGCGACGCGCTCGCCGCGCAGGTCGGCGGCATCGGCATCGCGCCCGGTGGCAACATCAATTACATCACCGGCCACGCCATCTTCGAGGCCACGCACGGCACCGCGCCGAAGTACGCGAACAAGGACATGGTGAATCCCGGCTCCATGATCTTGAGCGGCGAGATGATGCTGCGCTACCTGGGCTGGGGCGAGGCGGCGGACTTGATTCTCAAAGGCTTGAACGGCGCCATCGCCAGCAAGCGCGTGACCTACGACTTCGCGCGGCAGATGGAAGGCGCGACGGAGATCAAGTGCTCTGAGTTCGGCGAGAACATGATCGCGCACATGTGAGCGGAGGCGCGCGGGCTTTCCGGCCCGCCGCAGGCCGCTGAATGGGTAGCCGCTATGGCTGACGCACGCTGACTGCCGTTCGTGGCTTGCTGCGGGCTGGAAAGCCCGCGCACCGCGTTCAGGCTTCGCGCCCCATGACCTGCGCGATAAATTTCCGCATCGCTGCGATCTCCTCCTCGATGATCGTGTGCGGCTTGTCGAACTCCTGCCATTCGAGTTGCAGGCCGCCGGCACGGAGTTGATCCATCTGCTCTTTCACCTTGTGGCAGGGGATAAGCGGGTCTTGCCGTCCGTGGGTAACGAGAATTTTTTGTTCTTTCGCCGCCGACGCGGCTTCACGCAGCACGATTTGCGGATCGAGCACGTAGCCGCTCAGGCCGACGAGTCCGGCGAGGCGATGCGGATAGCGCAGGCCGGCTTCGAGCGTCATCAGACAACCTTGGGAAAAACCGGAGAGCAGCGTCTGTTCCGTGGGAAAACCGGCGGCGCGCTGCGCGTCGAGCAGCGGGTGCAGCAGGCCGATGCTGCGCCGCACGCCGGTGGCCGCGTCGCCCGCGTAATCGTACCACGAGAAGCCGCCGTAGTATTCGTCTGGCGCGTTCACGAGCAGATAGTTCAACCACGGAAATTTCAACGCCGACGGCACCCACGAGTAGCCGGCCATGCTGTCGCCCAGGCCGTGCAGCACGATCATCAAATTCTTTGAGCCAGCGTCCTGCGCCGGAATCAATTTCGTTTCAAGCATCCGGTCACGATGCGGCAGGCGCGGAAACGCGGGCAAGAAAATGAATGGGCCGGGTGCTCGGAGCGCGGACCGCGGAGTCCGCGCGATCCAATCCTGACAAGATGGGTGAATACAAGTCGGTCGCAGCGGAACACGCGGACTCAGCGGCCCGCGCTCCAGCAGCTACGCTTGCGCCGCCGTGCGCGTCTTCTGCTGCGCGTGCAGCGCCTTCTCGTAGCACTGCAAGGCCTCGGCGTATTTCTTCTGGCGGTTGTACACGCCCGCTTTGAACAAGTACGCCGTGGCCGTCGAGCCATCAATGGCGATGGCCTGATCGTAGGACGTGATCGCGTCATCAATGCGCTGCAACCGTTCCAGCGCGGTGCCGCGTTTGATCCACGCCTCGAGGTTGCGCGGTTCGAGCCGCAGCGCCTCGTCGAACTGTTCGAGCGCCTCCTCGGCCTTGTCCATGTTTAGCAGCGCCTGGCCTTTGCTCAACACGGTGGCGAGCTGCGGCGTAGCGGCGGGGAGAGGCTTGTGCCCGTTCGTTGCCGTCTGCGTGCCGCCGGCGGGAGTTTCCATTTCTTCGAGACGATGTTCGAGGCGATCAATCGCGCCGAGCAGATGCGCGTTCGCATCTTCAATCGCCAGTCCCGGCGCGGCGGAGCCGGGCGCGGGCAGTTCGGCCAGACGAGGCGTGAACGGCGCGGGCAGCGCGGCCAGTTGCCGGGAAACTTCCGTGAGCCGCGAGGCCGCGCGCGCCTGCATGAAACCCGTGACCATCATCGCGAGAAAGCCGATGGCCGTCGCGATGCCGACGATGATGATCATTTTGTGCGTGGACTTGTGCAAGTCGCGCAGTTCCTGGTCGCGCTGCGTGTTCAAGCTCTGCTCAAGGGTGTTCAGGCGCGCGGTCATGTTGTCCGCCGTGCGCTTGGATTCCGCCTGCGCCTCCTCGCGCGCCTGCTCCACGGCGCGTTGAGTGGTGCGGACCTGTTCCTGGAGAATCAGCACCGAGCGGAGCAACTGCGGGTCTGGCTCCATGACCAGAATGTTCGTGGTCGTGGTTGGCGCGGGCGGCGGAGGTGGCGCGGGATCAGCGGCGGCACCGAGCCACAGTGGGCCAACGACCAAGGCGAGCAGGACAGCGAATTTCTGAAAGTTCACGGCGGAGGACGGTAGAGAGTGGCGGCGCACGAGCAAGGCAAACTCATTCGGATTCATTCACAGGTTGTTCTCACGTTGTTGGAGAAACTTGGGGCGAAGAAATAAACCACGGAAGACACGGAAGGGGGCATGGCGGGCGCGTAGGCCGGAAATTCCTGTCCAAAATTTTTCTTCTGCTTCCGTGTTTTCCGTGGTTCATCGTTCCCGCCGCTCCAAGTCGTAGTGATAGAGCGCCGCGACCACGAGCGGGTGCCGGATTTTTCCCGCGCGCACCAGCGCCGGCACTTCACCCCACGGCACCAGTCGCGTGACCAAATCTTCCCCGGAATCAAACTCACACGCGTGCCGCAGCTCGCATTGCTCGACCACGACGAAGTGCGAGCGGTTGTTCATGATCGCCGGATTGGCGAACGCGAAGCCGAGCGCGCGCGCCGCCGTGCCTTCGTAGCCCGTCTCCTCGCGCAACTCGCGCACGCCTGTCTTCACCGGGTCGGCCTCGTGCGCATCCATCATCCCGCCGGGGATTTCCAGTTCCACGGTGTTCGAACCGTGGCGGTATTGCTCGACCATGACCAGTTCATCGCGCGACGTGAGCGCGAGGACGTTCACCCAGTCCACGGACTCGATGACGAAGAAATCGTGCGGCTGCCCGGTGCGCGGGGAAATTTTTTCGTCGGAACGAATCTTGAAGATGCGGAACTCGCCGACATTTTTTGAGCGAATGAGTTTCCAGTCTTTCAGCATAGGCAGGGTGGAGAGTTCAGGGCAGGGCGGGGGAAGTAAAGCCGCCGCGCGTTCCGGCTCGTTGACAATTCGCCCTTTGCATCCAAGATGCGCGCGTGCTTCTGCGTGGTGGCAAATGGCTGACCGTGTGTGCGCTGGTCGTTCTGATCGGCGGGCATTGGTTCGCGTTGCAATCCGCCGCGTGGCTCGGCATGGCCGTCAATTTCTCCAAGACCGAATCCGTGTCGGTCGCACTGCAAAAGACTTTTGACGGCCAGCATCCTTGCAAACTCTGCAAAATCGTGAAGGCGGGCAAAGCCGCCGAGAAGAAGCAGGACTTGCAGAAGCTCGAAGTTAAAACTGATTTTCAACTCGTCGCCGGATCGTGCGGGCTGTTCCCGCCGAGACCCATCCGGCACTTCACACCCGTTTCCGAGCGCGCTGACTCCCTAGTCCGCTCCCCGCTCCCGCCGCCTCCTCGCGCGGCCTGATTCCAGCCTGAAGTGATCCGTCGTTTTGCGACGGATGTTTCTGTTCGTGTCCGCGTGTGCGGGCGCGAACCAATTCAAGTTCTCCAATCGGCCGAGGGACGTGTGTCCCTCGCCGGAATCAGATTAGTGAAGCGTGGTTTTACATTGATCGAACTGCTCGTCGTCATCGCCATCATCGCGATCCTGGCGGCGCTGCTCCTGCCCGCGTTGGCCAAAGCCAAAGCGAAGGCGCGCGCAACCTACTGTTTGAACAACCTCAAGCAGCTTGGCATCGGCGCGATGATGCACGCCGACGACAACGAGGACACGCTGCCGCAGTCGTCGCACGCGCACGCCTCGTGGGTGGGCCGGCTCCAGCCCTACACGGGCACCAACGTGTATCGGTGCCCGGACGATAAAAACCAGCAGCGCCTTTACAGCTATGCGGTCAATGACTTCTTGACCGTCCATCCGTATGGCGCGGAGACGCTCGACTACTCCAAGTGGACTTCCATCCCCAGCCCTTCGGAGACCTCATTCATCGCCGAGTGTGACGATGCCTACGAGAGCACGGACCACTTTCACTTCGCGGATGATTCGGCAGGCGGCTACACGCCGCCCGTGTTTCCCACGCAGGTGGCGGTGAGACGCCACGATCTGGGGGCCAACTACCTGTTCGCAGATGGACACGTCGAGAAACTCGCATGGTCGAAGGTCGAGCAGCGAATCCAGACCAAAGGTGATCGGCTCATCCGGCCCGACGGCCATCCGTGAATCAACGCGCATGAAATCCACACCGTTCCATTTCGAGTTTCGACAGGGCTTCTCGGCGATCGCGCTTGGAGTTTTGCTGACTTGGCCGGGCGCGCTTCAAGCGCAGCACGTCCATGTGAACGCCGGCGCGAGCAACACCACCCAGAACGCGCGGCTCTATTTTCCCAACGGCTCCACCTACAACACCGGCTCGCGCTACGACGTTTACCTTTCGTTCACCAACGGGGGATCCTTTTCCAACCTGTACCAAGGGGCGGGCGTCAGCTTCACCGCACTGGCCAGCACGGCGGACAATGGCGGACCGGCGTTCGGCCACGCGGCGGACGGCGCGTTCCTGCAACTGCAATTTGTCTCGATGAGCGGCCCGCCGGGCGGCGTCTTCGGCGTGTGGGCGCAGCAGGTCGGAAACCCGGCGATCAGTAATCCACTGTTCTCGCTGCCAGTTGGCGCGACCAACGGCACCAACCTGCTCCACTTGAGCGAGAGCGATGGCTCACTCGGCGCGGATCCTTACGGCCATATCCACGGCCGGACCTTCACCGCCACGAAACCCGGCCTCTACACGCTCGGTTGCCGCATCCTCGACACGTCCTCCAACGGCACGGGCGGCGGCCCGATCCACACGCCGTCGGCGCTCTACTATTTTTATTTTCAGGCCGGGCTGACGATTTCGTCGTGGGCCAAGAACTCCAATTCCTTCGCCGTCACGTTCGGCACCACGGCGGGCAAAACTTACCACGTCGAATCTTCAACCAATCTGGCCACGACGAACTGGACGGCATTCGCCGGGCCTTTCACCGGCGACAACAGGCTGCGCAGCATCACGAACAACTCGGCTGCTCCGACGCTTTTCTTCCGACTCCGTTCCAACTGAACGGGCCAAATATTTTTTCGAGCTGCGACGAAAAAGACACGAAACCAAAAACAAAAAAACATGAAATCGATTAGAACCACACCATCCTTCCGTCGCACGGCCAGGCACGCGGGCAACTTGCTGGCCTTGGCCGCCTGCTGCCTGGCGGGAGCCACCGCACAGGCCCACGTCAGCTATTCCAACCGCGACTTTGGCGCGTTCTCCGGGCAGACCAACGGCACCAAGTCCATCACCAATCAAACGGTGACGGGCAACTACGGCTGGGCGGATGCCGCCGACGGCATCCTGGGCGACACGCACCGCGGACGCGCCTTCCGGTTCCATCTGGATAACACCGCGCTGGTCAGCCTGACCGTCTCGGCCAATCCCACGACGAACTTGCTCGTGCTGACTCCGGCCTTCTCGATCTACTCGGGACTGGCGGGCATCGCGCCGTACCCGCCATCGCAGACCACCAATGCCGTCAGCGCCGATCATGATGGCAGCGCTGCTGGTGCCGCCTGGCGAACCTGGTGGGTGCAACAGAATCTGAATCCGCTGGCGACGGATCCGAGTCCGACGGATGGAAGCTGGAATGCGCTGGGCAACTGGAAAATCGGCGGCGATGGCGACCTGCCCGGCGACTTCGCCCAGTTGAGCAGTTTCATCTACCGCGGTTCGGCGGCGGCCACCGTCGGCGGCACCACCGTGTCCGGCAGCTTCCTACTCCCGGCGGGCGACTACACCATCTTCATCGGCGGCAACGACCTCGCGAACAAAACCTCCGGCACCGCCCTCACCGCTCATGGCCTCGCCGCGACCTTGTCCGTGGCTCCGACACCCGGCCTGAGCATTGTGCCGAAAGTGTTCGTCGGCTGGCCGTCCGGCACCACCACCAACTGGGTGCTGCAATCCGCACCGACCGTCACCGGCCCCACTTGGACGGGCGTGACCAACGCTCCCATGGTTTTGGACGGACAACCCGGCGTGCTGCTCGACAGCGGCGCGGGCCAGCGGTTCTTCCGCTGGAATTACCTCCCGTGACGTGAACCGGCTCGTCATTCAATCCGCCTTCGTCGTGCTCGGCCTGGGAGTGCTTGCGCTCCCGGGCCGGGCCGACACGCACCTCTACGGCGGCGCGCTCGGCACGAACCAGAACGACAAACTGTTCTTCAGCAATGGCAGCGGCTTCGACGCCACGCTGGGCAGCTACTCCTTTCCGCAAGTCCTCCGCACCAACGGATTGAACGCCGGTTACTACCGGGGCGAGGTCATTTCGTTCACGTCGCTCGCGGCGCTGCCGGAAAACGGTGGCCCGATTCCGGGACATGCCGCCTTCGGCGCACAACTCGCGGTGCAGGTGGTCAGCGTCGAAGGCCCGGCGGGCGGCAGCTTCGCCTTTTGGGAAGGCGACGGTGAGAGCGACTTGGGCGCGATCACGTTCAGCGTTCCCGTCGGCACCACCAACGGATCGAACTACCTCCTCATCAGCGAAAACGCTGGCGAGCCGGACACCGATCCCTACGGCCACATCCACGGACGCGAATTCACCACCAGTCTGCCGGGGACTTACCTCGTGGGCTTCCGCGTGATGGACGTGTCGGGCAACGGCGCGGGCGGCGGCCCAATTCATTTGCCATCGGATGTTTTGCCAGTGCGGTTTCAGGCCGGCTTGCGAATGGAAAGGATTCAAACCTTCACCAACCGGGTGACGGTTTCATTTCGCAGCCCGCCCGGCATCAGCAATGTGCTGGAAGCGACGACCTCGCTGGCCTCCAGCAACTGGTTCCCCGCCGCCGCCCCGCTGCGCGGCAACAACAATTTGCAGACGTTTACCGACACCAATGCGCCGTCCGGAACCCGTTACTACCGGCTCCGGCAACTGAACAATTTACCCTGATGAAGAAAAACCAGTTGAAGCCGTAAAAAATTTCGGGGCGCAGGCACATGTGATGGACCGGTTGGTTTCGCAGCCCCCTGGTTCATCGACCCCATGTGACCTGCGCCCCCTTGAGTCCACCGACGGGCGGCGGACGGCAGCAACCTGCCTCCGCCCCCGCCGCTCGACCAGAGCAAAATGTGCGCTTCACCGCGCCAGACCGTGCGTTCACCCGCCTGTGTGAGCGCGCGATCCAAAACAAAACCACGGGCAAAAAAAGGTTCATCAAATGAAATCAATCCTCCGTCTCTGTGCCGTCGCTGTCATCGCGATGGCCCTCAGCTCCACCGCCTTCGCCGGCGACTGCTGCGTCAAAACCAGCGCCGCCGTGAAAGCCGGCAAGGCCTGCGAAAAATGCAGCAAGGACGCCTGCTGCAAAGAAGCCGCCAAGGGCGTGAAGGAAGCGAAGTCCTGCGAGAAGTGCTCGGCCAAGAAGTAGTCCGACCCATCATCGGCGGGGAAACGGGTGCGCCCGTTTCGCCCGCCGTTTTTTATCGAAGCGCGGTGAATCCTGCGCTCACTTGATCTTCTTCAGATACTTCGCTGGCTCCTTGTTGAAGTCCTTCAAGCAGGACTTGCAGCAGAGTTTGATCTCCTGGCCTTCATGCACAAGCGTGTGCGGCTTCATGTCGCCCTTCTCGTTGATTTCTTCGTCGGTGACGATGCAGGTCTTGAGCAGATAGGGCTTGGCCTTCTTGTCCGCAGGTTTGTCGGCGGCGAACGCGCTCAGGACTCCGGCAGCGAGGCCGGTGAGCAGAACGGCGGTGAGGATTTGTTTCGTGAACTTCATACTTCTTCTTTCGTTGATGTGTTGCTGGTTGCTTCCGTGACGGCGGGCGTTGGTGCGGAACCCGACGGGAGTTCGCGTGCTCGCAGCCAGAGGAAAATGACGGGTGTGACGATGAGGATGTGGATGAGGCTGGAAATCATTCCGCCGATGACGGGCGTGGCGAGGGGCTTCATCACTTCCGCGCCCTGACGGTGACTCCACATGATGGGCAGCAGGCTGGCCACGATGGTCGCCACGGTCATCACCTTTGGGCGCAGACGCAGACGTGCGCCGTCCTTCACGGCTTGCACGAGGTCGGCGTAATTGAAAGCCGCGCCGCGTTCGGCCATGCGCTTCTTCACCATCTCTTCGAGATAGACCACCATGACGACACCGGTTTGCACCGCCGTTCCGAAGAGCGCGATGTAGCCGACCCACACCGCGCCATTGAAATTGTAGCCAAGAATTTTTTGCAGGAAGACGCCGCCGCTCAAGGCGAACGGCACGGCGAGCATGACGTGCGCGGCTTCGAGCGCGCTGTGATAGACCATGAAGAGCATCACGAAAATGATGAGCAGCACGGCGGGGAACACGAGTTGCATGGTCTTCACAAAGCGGCGCTGATTCTCGTATTCGCCCGTCATCTGGTAGGTCATGTTGCCCCAATCGAGCTTCTTCAATGACTGCTCGACTTCATTGACGAAGCCGCCGAGGTCGCGGTCTTGCACGTTGGCCTGCACGTAGGCGCGGAGCCGTCCGTTCTCGCTGGCAATCTCGTTCGCGCCTACTTCACGGGTAATTTTGGCGACCATCGCGAGGGGGATGTAAGTGAGCGGCTGGCTGTCGCCGCCCGCGCTCATGGTGTTGGCGGCAGGGCGAACGGTGCCCGCCATTCCACCACCACCAGCGGCAGCAGTTGCGCCGCCGCCCATCGGGCTGCGCGAGGCGATGAGGATGCGCCCAATCTTCTCGATGTCATCGCGCTCGCCACGTTCGAGGCGGACTTGAATGGGGAAGCGTTCGCGGCCCTCGATGGTGACGCTGACGTTCTTGCCGCCCACCGCGACTTCCACGTCGTCGAGCACGTCGCGGGCGCTGAGGTTGTAGCGGGCGAGTGCTTTCCTATCCACCTTCACATTGAGGTATGGCTTGCCTTGAACGCGCGAGGGCGAGACGCCCGCCGCGCCTGGAATTTGCTTCACCACGCGCTCCACCTCGAACGCCTTTTCCTGAATCGCGCTGAGGTTGTCGCCGTAAATCTTCACCCCGACCTGCGCCCGAATGCCGGTGTAGAGCATGAGAATCCGGTTCTCGATGGGCTGCAAAAAGGCGGGCACGTAGCCGGGCACGAGCTTCATCTTCTCGGTCAGTTCGGCCTTCAACTTCTCGACCGTCATGCCCTCGCGCCATTCCTTGTTGCGGACGACACTCGGAATCTTGATGAAGCCGAGCACGGTGCGGTTGGTGGAAATCCACTCGGGTTTGAGCGTAATGGTCGTCTCCAACATCTCGGTCGGTGCAGGGTCGGTCGGCGTCTCGAAGCGTCCCAACTTGCCCGCGACCGTTTCGTTTTCCGGCACGCTGGCCAACACCGTGTCCTGCCACGACATGACGCGCTGGATTTCCTTAAGGCCCGTCTTGGGGTGCAGCACCGGCATATAGAGCAGGCTGCCTTCGTTGAGGGGCGGCATGAATTCCTTGCCGAAGCCTTGCGTGAGGTCGGCGGTGCGTTCCCAGCCCCGGTCGCGCAAATCCTTCACCCACGCACGGGGCAGGCCGAACGCCGTCAACAACGCCGTGGCCAGCAGCAGCACCGCCGCGCTCATCACCGTCTTGCGATGGTTCAATGCCCAGTTCAATGCGGGGTCGTAAATCTTGAGCAGGAGACGCATCACGAAGTTGCGGTCTTCGCCGTGGAATGGCCCGCGCACGAGCAGACTACACAGCACGGGAACCAGCGTGACCGCGAGCAGCGTTGAGCCAATCATCGCGAAGGTCTTCGTCCATGCGAGCGGATGGAACAGCTTGCCCTCCTGACCGGTCAGCGCAAACACGG
>JANNGC010000977.1:0-2048 GCA_031380445.1 Pedosphaera sp. | reverse complement strand
CCCCGTTCGATTGACGAGGCGGCCCCTCTCCCCGGCCCTCTCCCCACTCGTTCCTCGCGGGGAGAGGGAGTCTGAGCCGCACTGGCTTTGGATTAGTTGAGGAAAAATCATACTCATTTTACTCGCGCACGAACCGCTTCGCCTTCGTCTCCGCGCGCGGCAGGGTGCCGGGCGGCACGATTTGCACCGGCACGCGCAGGCGGAAGGCGCGGTCGAATTCACCCTCCAGTTGTTGCGCCAGCGCAGCGGCGTCCACGTCCCCCCGCGCTTCCACATCCACTTCGATTTCCGCCAGCGCCTCGCGCGTGCGCACGCGCACGCGGAATTCCGTCACGCCCGCGCACGCACTCACGATCTGCTCAATGGCGCTTGGGTAAATGTTCACGCCACGCACAATGACCATGTCGTCCGTGCGTCCGAGAATGCCGCCTGCGAGCGCGAGGTCGTGGCGTCCGCATTCGCACGAGCCGCCGGGACGCGGCTTCACGAGATCGCCGGTGCGATAGCGGAGCAGGGGAGAGCCGGTGCGCCCGAGCGTGGTCAACACGAGTTCGCCGGTACCGTCCGGCTCCACTTCGCGGCCCGTGACGGGATCAATAATCTCCGCGAGGTAACTGGTCTCGATGATGTGCAGCACGCCGGGCTGCGCCGGGCATTCGTAGCTCACCGGGCCAACCTCCGTCATGCCGTGATGATCAATGATGCGCGCACCGGGCCAGAGCGACTCCAGTCGCGCGCGCACGGCGGGAATGCTCCCGCCCGGCTCGCCCGCCACGAAGATTTTTTTGACGGGCGAGTTGGTGAGAGAAATTCCTTCGCTCGCCGCGACCTCGGCCAGTCGCAGCGCGTAGGTTGGCGTGCAGAACAGCACATTGACCTGATGATCGAAGATCGTTTGCAACCGCGCCGCGCTGCTCATCGCGCCGCCGGTCAGGCAGAGCACGCCCGTGCGCGAGGCCGCTTCAAACGCCGTCCAGAAACCCAGAAACGGCCCGAACGAAAACGCGAAGAGCGCGCGATCGCCGCGTCCGATTTCCGCCACCGCGAAAATCTTCTGCCAGTTGCCGAGCATCCAGTCCCAGCTCTCCGGCGTGTCGAGCCAGCGCACCGGCGTGCCGCTCGTGCCGCTCGTCTGGCAGAGGCGCGTGTAGCGATCCAGCGGGAAGGTCAGGTTCGTGCCGTAGGGCGGGTGCGCGATTTGGTCGGCGACAATTTCCGCCTTGGTGGTGAAGGGAAAGTCTTCCGTGAAATTACCGAGGTGACGCGGACGGTAGCCCACATTCGCCCGATCCATCTTCGCGGTGTAGAACGGATTGCTGCCGTACACCGTTTGCAGCAGCGCGCGCAGTTGATCGAACTGGCTCGTGCCGATGGCGAGCCGTTTGGGGAAAACGCCGGAAGCCACCATCCGTCAGCGAGGTTGCGCGGATGCGGTGGCGACAGTTTTTGCGGGAGCCGGAGCGGGTGCGTCGGGTTTGAACTTCGTCACGAGCACCGCGCCGAACGCCGCGAGGAGAATGCCCACCCAGAACGGCCACTTGATCGTGCCCAGCCCGCCCGTCGGCGGATGCAGCGCGATGGAGACAATGGCGTTCACGATGGGCGCGCCCGCGAAAATGATGCTCATGATCACCGGCACGTAAGCGGGTTTGGGATTCGGCGCGGCCCCGAAGGCGAGCAGCACGCCAAACGCGCCGACCGCGCCGACGATGCCCGCGATGAGCGACCACCACAGGCCGCTCGGCGGGAAGTTCCAGAAATCGAGGCGACCGTTCTGCATCTTCAGCACAATGATCGGGCCGATGATGGCGACGAGAAAATACGCGAAGCCGACGAGGAGGAAGGACATGTAGCGCCCGTTCACTTTGTCGCCCATGCCGGTGCTGCCGATGTGCAGGAAAATGCCGTACACACCCCACGACGCCACGGTGAGCAGCGCGAAATAAAGCCAGTTCATATTCTTTTTTTCGTTCACAAGATTGGCCGGAAGGCTAGACGGCGTGCGTGGTGCGCGCAGTAAAAAGTTTTTCCCCGGAGCGCGGACTTTC
>JANNGC010000099.1:0-6508 GCA_031380445.1 Pedosphaera sp. | reverse complement strand
TCCGGAGTTCGAGGCTTGCTGCGGACTGGAAAGTCCGCGCGCCGTCAAAGCCAGTTCCCCCTTCTCACCGAAACTTTTTCCCCTATCTTCCGCGCGATGAATTTGAAGAAAGAGATGACGTTGCTCGGCCAGCAGGCCCGGGCCGCGTCGCGCGAACTCGCGAAGCTGACCACGGACGAGAAGAACCGCTGCCTCGTCGCGATGGCTGCCGCGCTGGAGAAAAACGCCGCCGCCATCCAGACCGCCAACGCCGAGGACATGAAAACCGGCGCGTCGCTCGGCCTTAGCACCGCCATGCTCGACCGCCTCAAGCTCGACGACAAGCGCATCGCTGGCATGGCGCAGGGCTTGCGCGAAGTCGCCGCCCTGCCCGACCCCATCGGCAAAGTTCTCGACGAACGCACGCGGCCCAGCGGCTTGCGCCTGAAGAAAATTTCCTCCCCCATCGGCGTCGTCGTGATCATTTACGAGTCGCGGCCCAACGTCACGGCGGACGCCGCGAGCCTGTGCTTCAAATCCAGCAACGCCACCATTCTGCGCGGCGGCAAGGAGGCCATGCACTCCAACAAAATCATCGCGAAGACGATGGTCGAGGCGGGGCGCGCGACTCTTAGCACCTTTCCCACGCACGCCATTCAGGTCGTTGCCACCACCGACCGCGATGCGATCAAGGAACTGCTTTCGCTCACGCAATACGTGGACCTCTGCATGCCGCGCGGGGGCGAGGGACTCATCCGTGCCGTGACCGATTGCTCGAAGGTGCCGGTCATCAAACACTACAAGGGCGTCTGCCATGCCTTCGTGGATCGCGAGGCCGACCGCGAGATGTCCACCGCCATCGTGCTGAACGCCAAGGTTCAGCGCCCCGGCGTCTGCAATGCCATCGAGACCCTGCTCGTGGATCGGCCGCTCGCGGAAATCTTTCTCCCCTCCATCGCCATCAAACTCGGTGAGAAGAACGTAGAACTTCGCTGCGACCAGACCGCCTTTGATCTGCTCACGCGCACGCAGGCCAAACTAAATCTCAAGCACGCCACCGAGGCCGACTGGTCCACCGAATACAACGACTACATCCTGAACGTCCGCGTCGTGGACGGCGTGCAAGCAGCCATTGACCACATCAGCACCTACGGCTCGGCGCACTCCGACACCATCATCACCGGCAACAAGACCACGGCGGACAAGTTCCTCGCCGAAGTGGATTCCGCGGCCGTCTATTGGAACGCCAGCACGCGCTTCACCGACGGCGGCGAATTCGGCATGGGCGCCGAGATCGGCATCAGCACCGACAAAGTCGGCGCACGCGGCCCGATGGGACTGGATGAGCTGACGACCTACCGCTGGCTGGGCTACGGCACCGGGCAGGTGCGGACGTAACGGCGCGCGGCCATCCCTGTCCGCAGCACCGTGTGACGACTGGGAGTTTTGACGAGGACAAACGCCTGCTGACTTTCCAGCTTGCTGCGGACCGGAAGATCCGCGCGCCCGGCGGGCACGCGTAAAACCGAACCGTTTCCCAATCGCCCCCCGTTCGTCACGAACACCGGCGTTGCTCTCCATGAGGATGCTTGCTACGTTGGCCGCCACATGAATTCCAAGATCGTTTTTGCGCTCGCCTTCCTGTTCAGCGCCACGACCTGGGCGGTGGAGAGAACCGCCTACACGCTGACGCCCACGACGAATGCCACGGTGACCACGTCGAACATCACGGTGGTCATCCGGTTCACCAACAATTTTTCCAGGCCGAACGGCGTCAGCACGCTGGAAGGACTGCTGGGCCGCAAGTGGGTGGTGCTGCAAAATTTTTTCACCACCCAGAACATCGGCTCGGTGGAACTGCCGCTGCCGTCCGGCTACTCTAATTACCGCCTGCGCAGCATGAGCGTGGTGCCGGGCAACGCCTTCCCCCGGCTCGCGCTGGCTTACGGTAACATCACCACCGTGGCGGGCACCGGCCCGGTCCCGGCGAACACGAATCTCTGGCGACCGGAATACGAGGGAGATTTCGCCACGAACGTGCCGCTCTCCAGCCCGCGCGCCGCCGTGGCGGACGATGCCGGCAACATTTACGTGGTCGAGCCGGTGACGCACTCGGTGCTGGTCATCCGCACGAACGGACGTATCTACACGGCCATCGGCCAGCTCGGCGAGCGGGCCAGCGGCAACGTCGGCATACCGACCGGCAACCCGACCTTGGGAGCGACGAACCCTCCTCCCCCGGATCCGTTTGCCTTTGGCATTCTGAATCATCCGACCGGCCTGTTTTACTCGCAGGGGATTCTCTACGTGCTGGACTCGGGTAATGCGCGCGTCTTGAAATACCGCGACGGGCTGGTCAGCACACTCTTCTCGGAGGCCGGTTTCGGCGTCGCGGCCAGCTTGGAAGATGGCGGCTCGCTCTGGGTCTCGGGCGATGAGCAGGAGGCTTTCTACACGGATGAAACGGTGCTGAAACACTGGGAAGCCGCCAATGCGCAGAACGGCGTGGGCGGCGTCACCAACGAAGCTGTCGGCTTGGTGTACGCCGTGGACGTGAAAGTAGATCCACGGGGCCGGACCATCGTCGTGGACAATGGCGCCAACCGTCTCTACCGCGTGCGCGGCCCGGATCGGGACTTCCGCCAGGATCCTGTGGCGGGCAACGGCCAGTTCCGCGGTCGCCCCGAGGGCGACGTGCGCGGAGTCGGGCTGGCCGGCCCGAGCAGCCTCGCCTACTTGCCCATCGGCGGCTACTTCATCAGCACCGACGCCGGAGCAAATGTTTGGTACGTGGACATTGATGGCGACGCCGCCCCGTTTATTTTTGGCCGCGCTCCGACCGTGAAAAAGCCCGGTGCTCATGCGGGCGACGGGCAGTGGTTCCGGCGCGGCGGGCGCGCCCCGAAGGTGAGCAACGTCCAGAGCATCAGCGTGGCTCCGAACGGGGACTTGATTCTGCTCGAAGGCGGCTACGTGCGGAAAATCCGTTTCCTGCGCGCCATCCCGTGAGGAACCCCGCCCGACTGCGTCCGCCGCTGCGAAGGACGTCGGCCAGACTTCCGCTCGCGTTGCGCCTGACGGCCCGCCGGCTCGGTGTGGTTCCGTCAAAATTTCTGCTGCTCGTCAACATCCGCGCGCAGCGGATGGAACTGGTGCGCCTCACCGCCGGCTTCACCCGCCCGGACGCGCGGATTGAAAAAACTTTTCGCATCTCCACCTCGCGCTTCGGCATCGGGCAGAAAAAAAACTCCAACCGCACGCCGCTCGGGCTGCATCGCGTCGCCCAAAAAATCGGCGGCGGACTGCCGCTGGGCGCGGTGTTCAAGAGCCGGAAGCTGATCGGCTACACTTGGCAGGGACTCACGAACGCGACCATCACGCACCGCATCCTGTGGCTGGAGGGGCTGGAGCCGGGGTTCAATCGCGGCGGCGACGTGGACACCTTCGACCGCTACATCTACATCCACGGCACCGGCGACGAGACGACGCTGGGCCGGCCTGCGTCGCACGGCTGCCTGCATGTGCGCGGGACGGAACTGCTGCCGCTCTATGATTTGCTGCCGCGCGGGACGCTGCTGTGGATCAGCCGGGACGCACCGTGATGGCGATTGCGTGATTGCGGTTTTCCCGCCGCTTGTTTCTACTCCCGCCCTCGTTTTGAGCATGACCATGTTTGACCCGCAAAAATTTATCGCCGGCAACGTGCGCGACATCCCGCGCTCGGGCATCCGTGACTTCTTCGACATCGTGCAGGGGATGAAGGACGTGATCTCGCTCGGCGTGGGCGAACCGGACTTCGTCACGCCCTGGCACATCCGCGAGGCCGCCATCTACGCGCTCGAACGCGGCAAAACCGGCTACACCTCGAACCTCGGCTTGCTCAAGCTGCGTGAAGTGATCGCGAAGCACGTCGCCGAGAAGTTCCACGTCAGCTACAACCCGAAGAACCAGATCATCATCGCCGTGGGCGTGAGCGAGGCGATGGATATCGCGTTCCGCGCGGTGACGAATCCGGGTGACGAGATCATTTATCACGAGCCGTGCTACGTGAGCTACTCGCCGAGCATTGCGATGGCGCACGGCATTCCAGTCGCCGTGTCCTGTAAGGCGGAGAATGGTTTCGCGGTCACGGCGGAGGCGATTGCGAAAGTCATTACGCCCAAGAGCAAGGTGCTGGTGCTGAACTTCCCGACCAACCCGACCGGCGGCACCATGACGCGCGAGGAGTTGCTGAAAATTTCCGCGCTGGTGCAGAAGCACAACCTGCTCGTGTTCACGGACGAGATTTACTCCGAGCTGACGTTCGAGGGCGAGCACACCAGCATCGCCTCCCTGCCCGGCATGGCCGAGCGCACGATTTTCCTGCACGGCTTCTCGAAAGCTTACGCCATGACCGGCTTCCGCATCGGCTACGCCTGCGGCCCCGTCGAGATCATCGAGGCGATGATGAAGATCCACCAATACTCCATGCTCTGCGCGAGCATCATCAGCCAGGAAGCGGCCATCGAAGCAATTGAACATGGCTGGCCGGACATGCTGGAGATGCGCGACCAGTATCGGCTGCGCCGCAACCTGATCGTGAAAGCGTTCAACGACATGGGCCTGCCCTGCCACTTGCCGCGCGGATCGTTCTACGCGTTCCCGTGCATCAAGAGCACCGGGCTGACCTCGAAGGAGTTCGCGTGGAAGCTACTCGAACAGGAGAAGGTCGCATGCGTGCCGGGCGGCGCTTTCGGCGCGAGCGGCGAAGGCTACGTGCGCGCGTGCTTCGCCACCTCGCTGGAGCAGATTCAGGTGGCCGTCGGGCGCATCGGGAATTTCGTGCAGCGCGTGCGCGGCTAATTTCGCCGCACGCTGCGAGTTCTCTCAGCCGGTTGAAGTCCGCCGGCGCTCCAAGACCACAGGCGCAAAAAAAGCGACGCGTGGCCGCGTCGCTTGGGGAGAGTCTGAAACCAGTTACTTGGTCACGGGCTGCACTTTGATCTGGGGCGTCGCGCCGCCGGGGATGGTGCGCATCGTGGGTGTGCCGGGTGCGCCGGTGCCGGGTGCGCCGGGCGGCTTCGGAGCTTCGATGCCGAGGAGTTCCATTTCAAACACGAGCGTGGCGTGCGGCCCGATCTTGGGCGGCGAACCGCGTTCGCCGTAGGCGAGCGCGCCGGGGATGTAGAGTTCCCACTTGTCGCCGACGTGCATGTTGGTCAGCGCCTCCTGCCAGCCGGCGATCACGCCCAAGACCGGAATCGTGAGCGGCTGGCCGCGCGTGTAGGAGCTGTCGAACTCGGTGCCGTCAGTGAGCGTGCCTTTGTAGTGCGCGGAGACGGAGTCGGAGGGCTTGGGCTGCGGGCCTTTGCCGGCGACGAGGACTTTGTATTGGAGTCCGTCGGGCATGGTTTTCACGCCGGGCTTCTTGGCGTTCTCGACAAGCCAGGCTTCGCCGGCCTTGCGGTTGAGTTCGCCCTCGGCTTTTTGCTTTTCCATGCGCTTGGCGCGGAGGTCCTGCTGCCAGGCCATGAGGGTCTCGCGCACTTCCGCGTCGGTGAGCTTGGTTTTGCCGCCGAGGGCGTCGCGCATTCCGGCGGCGACCTGGTCGAGGTCCACGTCGGCCCCCTGCGTTTTCATGCTGCCGCCGATGTTCACACCGAGGCTGTAGCTGACTTTGTCGCGCTGGTCCTTAAAGGGCGCGGCCGGTTTTTCATCGGCGGCATGCATCGCGCCGGTGCCGAGGGCGAGGAGTAAAAGTGCTGGCAATTTCATAGGGGCGGGACAGTAGCGGGGCGAAGGGATGAGTCAAGACGGTGGTTGAATCGGAAGGCCCGTCAGGACGCGACCGGACACACGCACCGTTCCACTTCGATGGAACCTTGATGTCCTGATGCGCCCGTCATGCTCAACGGAGCAGCCACCAGACGAGCAGGGCTTGCGCGGCGAGGAGAGCGAACAGGGCCAGCCACGTCAGGCTCTCGCGCCAGCGCAGGCTGGATTGCTCGGTGCGGGTGAGCCAGACGCGGAGCCGGACCGCACCGAGTTCGAGCAAGTCGCCGCTGCGCAGCAGTCCGACGGCGGCAGGCGTGCCGTTGAGCAGGACGCCCGCCTCGCCTTGAGCGGTGAAGGTGAAGCCTGCGCCGCGGGTAAAATCAATTTCCAGATGCCGCTCCCACACGCCCGCATCCTCCAGCGGCAGATGCCCGCCGCCGCGCCCGATCAGAAAAGGAAAACGGCGGACGACGATTTCGCCGCCCGCCTGTTTTCCTGAGAGAATGTGGAGCTGGATCACAGACTGCGCGGCACGTTGATATGGTCGCCGGGGCAGATGGCACGGTCGTACTTCGGATCGCTGATGGCTTTCTTGCAGTCCATCACTTCACGGCGGCCGTCGGCGCGGGTGATTTCGACGCGGCGACGGTTGGCAAACTCGGTGAAGTCGCCGCAACTGGCGATGGCGCGCAGCACGGTGGTCTGGCCGACATACACTTGGCGCCCTTTGGTGCCCACTTCACCGCCGACGGAGTAGAAGCGTTCACCGGGCTTG
>JANNGC010000960.1:0-6357 GCA_031380445.1 Pedosphaera sp. | reverse complement strand
AAATTCACCACGACCACGAAGCCCGTCGGCCCGATGGTGACGTTGGTCGGGAAGTCGAAGCTCACGGCCTGCGAGAGCCGCCAGGTGTTGGTGCGGTGGTTGGAATCAAAGAGCGGCACGGGCGCGAGCGTGAGGTTGTGCAGCTCGATGAATTCTTCCAGCGCGTTGTCGAGCAGGTTCGTGCCGGAACGCGTCTCGGGCGGGTGATATTGAATCTCGCTGAGGACCACGGGGCCGACGAGCGGGAGCGTGTTCGCAGCGCCGTAGGTGCTGGCGAGCTGCGCCACGAAGTCTTCATTGCCCTGGCTGTTCACGTAGCGGCCGAGCGTGAGGCCGTTCGACGACGCGCCGAAATCAAAGCCGTGCGCGAAGCCGGTGAGCAGGCCGTTCGTGGCGGAGAAGAGGAACAGCTCGTCGCCGTTCGAGCCGAGCGTGAAGCCGGTCGGGCCGGTGTTGAACTCGTTCTCGAAGAAGAGCACGTAGCCGCCGGCGGACATGACAGTGGTGGGAGGAATCTGGAACTTCTTTGGCTCCTGCCGGTCGTCGGTGAGATACCAGCCACTGATGTCCACGTCGTTCGTGTTCGGATTGAACAGCTCAATGACATCCACGAACGGCGGGTCGGTGTGGGCCAGCGCCTCATTGACGAGCACGGTGGGGATGAAGATCGGAGCCGGTTCGACGACGCCGGGCGAGCCGTTCTCGAAACTGCTGTGGTGCCAGCTCGTGCTGTCGCCCCAGGTGTTGAGCGGCGCGTTCGGATCGTTGATGACGAGCGAGAAGCCCAGGCCGTCCGAGAGCGGATACCAGTCGTCCTGGTAGCTGAAGTCGAGGATGGGTTCGAGGCGCGGGCCGACGAGCGTGAGGCGGTCGCCGCCGTTGTCGAGTGTGCCGCCATAGACGCCCGCGATGTTGCCGGGATGGCCGTAGCGGTTGGTGAAGGCGGCGAAATGTTTCACGATCAGCACGCGGCCGCCGGGCGCGAGATTGGTCACGCCGTTGGTCGCGACAAAGGTGAAATCAATGCCGTTCGTGAACCTGAAGCCGACGAGATTGAGCGTGGTCGCGCCGGTGTTGAGCAGTTCCACGAACTCGTAATTGTCCGCGTCGTTGGTGTTGCCAGCGGGCGGCGGCGCGGGGTTGTACATCAGCTCGGAGATCACGAGCGGCGGGGTGGTGATGTAGTAAGTGGCGGCGAGGTTGCCGGACCAGGTGCTGTTCGTGACGGGGTTGTAGGCGCCGGAGGGGCTGCGGCCCACGAGGTTGCGGTTCAGCGGGTTCACCACGCGGGCGTGGATACGGACGTTGTTGGTGATGACGATGGGACCGCTGTAGAGAATCGCGGCGGGATTGGTCCGGCCTTGGAAAGCGCGCGGGTCGGAGCCGTCGAGGGTGTAATAAATTTTCGCGTTCACGTTGGTGGTGTTGTTCGTGAGCGTGACGATGGTGCCGAGGGCGACCTGGCCCTCGCCGAGGCTGAGGTTCGGGCGGGCCACCATCTGCGTGTCCATGAAGTGGATGCGGTCGAGGAGCCAGCGTTTCTGGAAATCAATTTCGCCCTGGTAGGTGCCGGGGAAGGTGTGCTGGTAGAAGACGCCGAACACACCGTTCGAGATCGTGTTGAAGACGCCGCTGCGCGGGCTGGTGTCGGACGCGCCGCCGCCCGTCCAGCGTTTCAACTCGCGCGGCTGCGCCTCGCGCACGTCGTTCGCGAATTCGTCCACGTAGCCCGCGATGGCGTTCGTGCTCAGCGCGTGCTGCCGCCATTCCTGGTAGCGGTCCACCCAGCGCTGCCAGAAATCCACGTCGGCAAACACGCGCCCCAGCCAGAACGGCGCGGTCGTGCCCGCGAAAAAGTCCGTGCCCCAGTCCGTACCGCCCGCGCCCGAGGGCGTCGAGGACTGCCACGAGCGCGGGTCGAAGGAACGCCCGTCGCCCTTGGTGGTGCCGAGGCCGCGGTCCACGTCCCAGAGCGGACCCCAGACCATTTTGCCGCCGCGCGGCTTGTACATGTAGCCGCTCAGGCGGTAGCCATCCACGTTCATGGTCAGCACGTTGGCAATGTGCAGGTCAATGCTCCGGTCCACGTCGAGATAATTGGAATAGTGGTTCGTGCTCGCGGTGTTGGTCAGCGCCGCGCCGGTGATGCCGGTGTTGAAGAAGTTAAAGAAGGACTGGATGTAATTGGCCTGCGGCAAGCGCACGGGCGTGACCATTTCGAGTCCGTCCGGGTCCTGGTAATTGATGGTCACGCCGCCGCCGGTGAAGGTGCGCTCGTTGCCGTCAGTGCGGTCAATCTTGAGCAGGTAGCCGCCGGTGATCTGCGTGCTGTTCGTCTGCTCGGGCTGGAGCACGTCCACGTCCACGCGGTTGCCGTCGCGTTTCACTTTTTCCTCGAGCACATACACGCCGTTGTAATCGCCCATGCCGCCGCCGGTGGCGTTGGTGCTGGCGGTGATGGCCCCGGTGCCGTTGCGGAAGAAGACCTCGACGAAACGGGTTCGCGAAGAGTACTGGCCGAACACGTCGCCGAACTTGTGCAGCAGGCGGTTGTGCATGAGCGACACGTCGAACTGGTTCGGCGCATAGAGCACCCAGTCGGATTCCTTGGGCAGCCCGGCGAAGGACGCCTCCTCGTCGTTGTTGAATTCGTCCAGCAGTTCCACGGCGAGACCGGATTTGGGAAACCCCTGCGTGCTCGAGCCGCGCAGGTTGATGCCGGCGCGCTTCACCATCTGCGGCGGATCCATGATCGAGGCGTAGCCGGAGGGCGTGTCGTTATCCATCACCGTGATCATCACCGAGTTGTCCAGCGCCGGGAAACCGCCGGACAGGCCCGCGTTGGCGAGCGTGTGAATGATGACGATGGGCAGCGTGGAGACGAAGTTCGTGATGCCCGCGTCCACCTGCGTGAAGCACTCGGTGCGCGGAGCGCCGGGGAAGCTCGTGGGCGCGGGCGGGAAGGCGCGCGCGCGCACCTGCACGGAATTGTTGACTGTGATCGCGCCGGTGTAGAGCAGCGAGGAAGGCGTGGGGATGTTGGTGGCGTTGCCCGTGTCCTGCGCGGAGTTGATGAGGTTGTAACGGATGATGTTGTTCGTGTTCGCCGTGCTGAGCGTGAGCAGGAACGAGCCGGCGTAGGTGCCGCCGCTGCGCGAGAACTGCACGTCGAGCGCGGGGTCGGAGCCGGTGCTGTTGTGCGCGCCCGGCGTGGGGACGGTGAAGTAGCCGGTGATGCCCGGGTCCACGCGGTCGCGCCCGTAGGAGATGTTCGGCACCTGCGGATTCGGATACGTGGGATAAAATTCCGAGATGACATTCGTGTTCGGGTCCACGAGCGCGAGGTATTCGCCGCCGGCGTTGAGGCTGAAATTACTGTGCAGCTTGGCGAGGTTGTTCGTCCGGTTCTTGCCCGAGGCAAAGACGACGAGGTAGCCGTTGCCCACGAGCGAGGCGCCGTTCGGGATGCGCCACTTGGTCAGGTTATTCGTGGTGTCCGTGAGGTAATAGCCGCCGATGTTCGCCGGCGAGCCGCTGGGGTTGTAAATTTCCACCCAGTCCGAGGGGGCGCCGTCCTCATCCCGCAGCGCGTTCGTACCGTTGCCTGTGTTCACCGCGAGAAACTCGGAGATGACGAAGGCCGTGCTCGGCGCGTTCGTGTTCAGCACGTAGGTCCAGAAGTTCGTCGTGAAGGCGTTGCCCGCCAGATCGTTGATCCCCGGCAGCGCGGCGAAGGCCACCGTGACCGTGCCCGTCGGCGGCTGCGAAAATTCAAACGTATAAATCGAGGGCGAGATGGGCAGCATGTTCGTGGCGGGCGTGCCATTGATGAGCAAGTCACCCGCGTTCACGCCCGTCACCGCCTCCGAGAAATTCACCTGGATCGCCGTGAGCGAAATCACGCCCGAGCCGGCCACCGGCGACTGTCCGCTCACCACGGGCGCCACGTCGTCCAAGGTCACGCTCAGGGCCGCGTCCAGCACCAGGTCGCTGCTCGTGTTGTTCGCGTTGAAGAGCATGATGGCAATGATGTTTGTCCCCTCGACCAGCGGGCCGGTGTTGTCGTTCACCACGGAATAGCTGAAGGGCAGCGACTCCAGCGCCGTGGGCGAGAGCGCGTCGAAGGTCGGCACGTTCAGATCCGTGCCGCCGGTGCAGCACTGGAAACGGGGCGAGAGTTCACGCCCGTTGATCCACACCACCACGCCGTCATCCGCGAAGCCGTTCACCGTCAGGGCGGAATAGCTCAGGCGGTTCGTGATGTGGAACTCGCGGCGCACATAGACCAGCGTGGTGGCCGCAGCGACCGTCGTGACCAGGTTCGGCTCGTAATTGTTCGGGTCGTTGGCCGCCGTGGCGTAGCCGAGCGGCAGCGCGCCCACGCTCCACGAGCCGTCTTCAATGAACGCGTTCGTGCGCCAGGCCGGGATGGGTGTGGAAGCCTCGCTCGATCCGATCCGGTAATGCCACCCCGGCGTACCGCCTGGCGTGGTGATCCGGTTCGTGGTGCCGAGCGGGATGATGACGTTCTCCGCCGCCCCGACGGAAAACGTCGCGAGCAGGCCAAGCCACAAAACTAGCGAACGGGTGATCAGGGAGCGGGAATTTTTTTTCATAAGCAAGGGAACGGCAGACGCACAGAGTCTCGAACCAGATGGTTCTGTAAATGGCATGAGTCTTGGCGTCATGGTCTGTTTGGGTGCGGGGGAACCTACGCTGAACTGAGCTGCCCGAACAAATCTTTTCTGCCGCGCACGGGTGCAAACCGCTCCGGAATGCCGTTCTCCGGTTGTCCCGTCCGCCGTTTGACACTAATTTTTCCGGCTGATACTTTCCGCCCTGTTATGAGCACAGCGACACTGACCGAACCTACAGCCGTGAACCTCACCGAGAGTGCGGCCCGGCAAATCCAGGAGATGCTGAAAAGCCCCGAGAACGCCGGCAAACACCTGCGCGTGTACGTCGAGGGCGGCGGCTGCTCCGGCCTGCAATACGGCATGGTCTTCGACGAGAAGCGCGCCGACGACACCACGGCGGACCATTTCGGCGTGAGCGTGCTGGTCGATCCGTTCAGCGCGAACTACCTGGCCGGTTCCGTCGTGGATTTCTCCGACGCGCTGACGGGCGGCGGGTTCAAGATTTCCAATCCCAACGCCAAGCAAAGCTGCGGCTGCGGAAAAAGTTTCGAGACGTAGCCGGTCAGCCGGTGCGCCGAACAACGCCGCTCCATGTGAGGTGGAGCGGCTTTTTGTTTTTGCGTTTGCAGCGCCGTCTTCCCATCAGCGGTTCACCACATTCTGCGGCGTGCCGGCGAGGAAGCCGCGGATGTTCGCCACCGCCACGTCCATCAGCCGCGCCCGCGCCGCGCGCGTGGCCCAGGCGATGTGTGGCGTGACGAGGCAGTTCTTCGCCGTGAGCAACGGGTTGTCCGCCCTCGGCGGTTCCACGGAAACCACGTCGAGGCCCGCGCCCGCAATCTTCCCGGAGTTCAACGCGTTCGCGACGGCCGCTTCATCGAGCAGCGGGCCGCGACTGGTGTTGAGCACGAACGCAGTTGGCTTCATGCGCGCGAGACGTTCGGCGTTGATGAACTGTTTGTTCTCCGGCGTAAGCGGACAGTGCAACGACACGACATCGCTGCGCGCGAGCAGTTCGTCCAAACTCACGAACTCGTAATGCGCGGGCAGGTCCGCCGGGCGCGAGCGATTGTGAACCAGCACCTTCATGCCGAAGGCGTCGGCGAGCTTCGCCGTGGCGCGGCCAATTTTGCCGAAGCCGATCACGCCGAAAGTCAGGCCATGCAACTCGACGAGCGGCGAATCCCAATAGCAAAAATCTGCGCTGCGCACCCAGCGTCCGTCGCGCACGGTCTGCGCGTGATGGCCGACGTGATGCGCGAGTTCGAGCAGGAGCGCGAAGGTGAATTGCGCGACCGAGTGCGTGCCGTAGTCAGGAATGTTCGCCACGGGAATGCCGCGCTCCTTCGCCGCCGCGATGTCCACCACGTTGTAACCCGTCGCGAGCACGCCGACGTATTTCAGCTTCGGCAGCGCGGCGATGGCGTCGCGCGGAAGCAGCGCCTTGTTCGTCAGCACCACGTCCGCGTCGCGCGCGCGCTCGACAACTTGTTCGGGCGGTGTGCGGTCGTGGATGACGCACGGGCCAAGTTTCTGGAGCGCGTCCCACGAGAGGTCGCCCGGATTCAAAGTGTATCCATCCAAGACCACATTTTTCCTGGGCAGGATTTTGACCCGATGATGCACGCGAATCCACGCTAATGAATGGAGCCGGGAAGAAAGCGGCGCTAAAGCGACCGCACTCCAAACGCTCCGCGAGTCACGAAGCGTGTGATGTTGC
>JANNGC010000947.1:0-10362 GCA_031380445.1 Pedosphaera sp. | reverse complement strand
GGCAGATGAAGGTGCAGGCGCGCAAGACGGAGACGAAAGGTTTCTTCGCCACGCTGGTCGGGAAATAAATTTCACACACCAGACGGCGCGGAGAGTCTTTGGATTCTCCGCGCCTTTTGTTTTGTGAGGACAGATCTCCTCACCGCTTCTCCGCCGTGATCACGCTGCGCGCGGCGGCGGTGGGCGTGAACTGCGCGTTCACAAATCCGGCGGCGGTCAAAAACTCCGTCATCTCCCCTGCCCCGTAGCAGCGGCCTTCCGTCGAGTGCATGAGCATCGCGGAGTATTCGGCGACGTGCAGGGGGCCGCTCTTGTCGTCGTTCAAGTGCGCGTCGTGAATGATGAGCACGCCGCCGGGCGCGAGCGCGGCGAAGGATTTTCCGATCAGCTCGCGCACCACGGGCACGTCCCAGTCGTGAAGTACATTGGAAAAAAGGTGGGCGTCGAAGCCTGCGGGCAAAGGCGCGTTCAGCATGTCGCTCGCGAGAACGGACACGCGCTCCGCGAAGCCGCGCCTGGCAATTGCCTGCGCGGTGATTTGATCCACCGGCGGCTTTTCCAAAACCGTCGCGCGCAAGTTCGGGAAGTGCGCGCAGAACGAGCACGCATAAATCCCGCTGCCGCCCGCGATGTCGAGCAGCGCGCGGCGATTGCTCAAATCCAGTTTCTTCGCCGCCGCCTGCGCGAGAAACACGCCGCGACAATCCATCGCCGCCGTGAACTGCGTGGCGAACTCCTCCGTCTCCATCGCCTTGTGCCAGTCGAGCTTGCCCTTCTCGCTGCCCCAGTTCGCGGGCTTCCCGGTGCGAAGAACTTTCAGCAGGTCCGCGCACACGGGACGGTCTTTGAGTGAGGCGTAGTACGGGCCGAGAAACCACGGCGAGTCCGAGCAGAGATGTTCGCGCGCCGCCGAGGTGACGTGGTAAATCTCGCCGTGACGTTCCAACAAACCCATCGCGACAAAGAGCGTGAGCATCACGTCCGTCGGTCGCTCGGTGAGTTCAAACTTCTGCCGGATGGCGGCGGCGGGCGACGGATTTTTCGCCAGCCAGGAAAACAAATCGAGCCACACAATGCCGACGATGAGCATGTCCTCGGCGTAGAGTCCGTCGCGGTAGCGATAGATTTGCGTGGGGTCGGTGGCGGGCGCGTGCATCAGTGCGTGTGTCATTGCGGGCGGGATAGCAGAGGCCGCTGAAAATCCCAAACGCGAAAACCAGAGAGACGATCCGACTTCGCCGCTTGCCCGGAAAATCTTTTGATGAAACAGTCGCGCGCAACGTCCCAAACATTATGAATCAGGAAAACTCTACTTCACGTCGCGAATTCATCCGCACGTCGAGCGCCGTCACCGCCGGGTTGATGGCCGCGCCGTTTGTTCTCACCGGGCGCGGGGCCGGGCTTTCGCCGGGCGACACCATCAAGATCGGTCTCATCGGCTGTGGCGGGCGCGGCAACGGTGCTGCCGCGGATGCGCTGGCTGCCGATCCGAGCACGGTGCTTTACGCGATGGGCGATCTGGACGCGGCGAAAATTGAAGTGGGCCTGCGCGAGGTCTCGAAGGGCGTGACCGAGCCGTCCCGCGTGCGCGTGCCGGCCGAGCGCCAGTTCACCGGGTTCGACGCGTATGAAAAAGTCCTCGCGTCGGGCGTGGATGTGGTGCTGCTGACCACGCCGCCCGGTTTCCGCCCCATGCACTTCGCGGCGGCGGTGGCGGCGGGCAAGCACGCGTTTCTGGAAAAGCCTGTGGCAACCGATGTCGCGGGCGTGCGCTCGGTGCGGGCCAGCGCGTTGGAGGCCAAACGCAAGGGGCTGGGCGTGCAATCAGGTTTCTGCTGGCGCGCGAACACGTCGCGCATTGAGTTCTTCAAGCGCATTCACGCCGGGCAGATCGGCGAGGTGCGCTCGCTCTATCACACTTATCTCGCCGGCCCGGTGAAGCCCATGCCCTCCGCCGACTCGCGCCGCGCGGGCATGAGCGACGTCGAGTGGCAGGTGCGCAACTGGTACAATTTCGTCTGGCTCTCCGGCGACGGCCTCGTCGAGCAGGCCTGCCACAGCGTGGACAAAATGTTCTGGGCCATGAAGGACGTGCCGCCGCTGCGCTGCACGGCCTTGGGCGGACGGGCGACGCCGAACCGCGAGGGCAATATCTTCGATCACATCGAGGTGAATTTCGAGTGGGCCGGCGGCGTGCGCGGCTTCATGGCGCAGCGGCAGATTCCCGGCTGCCACAGCGAGACGAAGGACTACATCACCGGCAGCAAAGGCACGGGCCTGCTCGGCGGACGGCGCGGCGTGGAACTCACGACTGGCGACGAAACTTGGCGTTATGAAGGGCCGGAGTCGGAGACACAGATGTTCGGCAAGATGTACCAGAACGAGCACGCGAGTTTCCTCGAATCCATCCGCAAGGGCGAGCCGCTCAACGACGGCGAGCACATGTGCAACGCCACCTTGATGGCGATCATGGGGCGCATGGCGGCTTACACCGGCCAGGAAATTACTTGGGAGCAGATCATGGAATCGAAGGAGAAGCTCGTGCCGGACAATCTCAAGTGGGACATGGCGCTGCCCATCGCGCCGCTGGCCGTGCCGGGCAAGACGAAATTCATTTGAGCCAGCGAACCGCCAGCACTTTCAAAACTATGCAAACGTCCCGCCGCCAGTTTCTCCAACGCACTTCGCTCGCACTCGCCGCCACGGCGATAAGGGCGCCGCTGCTCGCCGCTGATGCGCCGAAGCGAAAACTCCAGAAGGCCATCATGTGGGACACCTTCGGCATGAAGGGGACGGTCTTGGAAAAGTTTAAGGCGCTGAAGGCCGCCGGCTTTCACGGCGTGGAAGCGTCGAGCCACATGAACCAGGACGAAGTGGCGCGCGCCTTCGATGAGACGGGACTGAAGTGCGCCAGCGTTTGCGGCAGCAAGCACTGGGGCAAGCCGCTCTCGTCGCAGGACGAGAAGGTGCGCGCCGAAGGACTCGAAGCCTTGAAGCAAACTGTGCGCGACGCGAAACGCTATGGCGCGACTTCCATCCTGCTCGTGCCGGGCGTGGTCAATAAGGACGTGACCTACGAGCAGTGCTGGGAGCGTTCCATCGCAGGCATCCGCGCGGTGCTACCGTTGTGCGAGGAGACGGGCGTGAAGATCGCCGTTGAAAACGTCTGGAACAATTTCCTGATGAAGCCGCAGCAGGCGAAGGATTATCTCGCCGCGATCAATCACCCGCTCGTGGGCTGGCATTTCGACATCGGCAACATGGTGAAGTTCGGCCCGTCGGAGGAATGGGTGAAAGTCCTCGGCAAACAGATTCTCAAACTGCACATCAAGGACTACGGCAACACGCCCGACGCCGCTGGCAAGACGCCCGGTTTCGGCGTGAAGCTGATGGAGGGCAGCGTGAACTGGCCCGCCGTGATGAGCGAACTCGACAAGGTAGGCTACGCCGGCTGGGCCATCACCGAACAGCCGGGCGGGCAGACCAAGGATGCGGAGGCCTTGAAGGAATTTTCCGCACGGCTCGACAAGGCGCTGGCGAGTTAGTGGTCGTGGGGCAGGCGTCCCGCCTGTCTTCCGTCCTTTGGCCGTCCCGGCTGAAGAATCACCAGCCGAGACGGCTGCCCCACTACGCGACGGCTCGCAGCGCGAAGCGTTCCACCATCTTAGTTTTGCGCCTCATGTTCTCCGTCACTCCTGTCAGAACTCGTGCCGTTCGCCTTCGCAATTTCCCGCGTGCCGTCTGCGTGCTTCCGCGCAGAAAGGTTCGCGGCAAACAATTTGCAGCGGCACACCCCGGCTGTTAGTCTCTGCAAACTTTTGCAACATCATGGCTGAAGAAATTAAAGAACCGAAAAAAGGCGGCGGTGAATTCCGCGTGCCCCCGCGCACTTGGATTTTGTGGATCGCCATCATCGGCGCGATTCCGCTGCTGTTCCTGTTCAAGAATGATCGCGAGCAGCCGAAAATCTTCACGCAGACGGAGTTCATGGACGAGTTCCGCGCGGGCACGATCACCGAAGGCATCGTCTATTGGGACATCCAAAGCCCGCTGATGCAGGACGTGAGCGGCAAATACAAACCCGCCGGCAAGGAGCCGGCGATCAAGTTCCGCACGAAGCTGCGCATTGATGACTCGCTCGAGCGGCAATTGCGCCGCAGCGGCAAGTTCGAGCCGAAGCAGCCGAACACGCTCGTCACGAACATGCTGCTCGGACTGCTCCCGTTCCTGCTCGTGGGCGTGCTGATCTGGTTCATCTTCATCCGGCAGATCAAAATGGCGGGCAAGGGCGCGCTCAGTTTCGGCAAGAGCAAGGCGCGGTTGCTCGCGAAGGAAAAGAACAAGACGACGTTTAAGGACGTGGCGGGCATCGAGGAGGCGAAGGACGAAGTATCCGAACTCGTCGAGTTCCTCAAAGACCCAAAGAAATTTCAGAAGCTCGGCGGGCGCATTCCCAAAGGTGTCCTCATGGTCGGCCCCCCTGGCACTGGCAAAACCCTGCTGGCCAAGGCCATCGCTGGCGAAGCCGACGCGGCCTTCTTCAGCATCAGCGGCTCGGACTTTGTGGAAATGTTCGTCGGCGTCGGCGCGAGTCGCGTGCGCGACATGTTCGAGCAGGCGCGCAAGCACACGCCGTGCTTGATCTTCATTGATGAAATTGACGCCGTGGGCCGCAGCCGTGGCGTCGGTCTCGGCGGCGGTAATGACGAACGCGAACAGACGTTGAACGCGCTGCTCGTCGAGATGGACGGCTTCGACACGCAGGAAGGCATCATCATCATCGCCGCAACAAACCGTGCGGACGTGCTCGATCCGGCGCTGTTGCGTCCTGGTCGCTTCGACCGCCGCATCACGGTGAACCTCCCGGACGTGCGCGGACGCGAAGCAATTCTCAAAGTTCACGCGCGCAACGTGAAGCTCGACCCGGCGGTGGATCTTTCCGTCACCGCGCGCGGCACGCCCGGTTACTCCGGCGCAGAGTTGGCGAATCTTTTGAACGAAGCCGCATTGCTGGCCGCGCGCACGGGTAAGAAAGCCGTCGGACAGGCCGAACTCGAAGAAGCGCGCGACAAAGTGCGCTGGGGTCGCGAGCGTCGTAGTCTCGCCATGACGGATGAGAACAAGAAGCTCACCGCCTGGCACGAGGCCGGTCACGCGCTGGTCAACGTGATGCTTCAGCACACACATCCGTTGCACAAGGTGACAATCATTCCGCGCGGACCGTCGCTCGGTTCGACCATGTCGCTGCCGCGCGAGGACATCCTGAATTATCAGCGTCGCGAGATGGACGACATGATCGCCATGACGATGGCGGGCCGCATCGCGGAGCAGATTGCTTCCGGCGACGTTTCGACCGGCGCGGGCGGGGATATACAGCAGGCCACGGGCATGGCGCGCGCGATGGTCTGCCAGTACGGCATGAGCGACAAACTCGGCATGGTCCAATACACCGAGGACGATGAATTTTTTCTCGGTCGCGACATGATGCGCCGCAAATCTTACAGCGAAGACACGGCCCAGCGTATCGACGCCGAGGTGCGCGCCATTATCAAGACGCAGTATGATCGCGCCTACGCGCTCATCCACGAAAACCGCGACAAGTTGGAAATCATCGCGAACTCGCTGCTCGAATTCGAGACCCTCGACGGCGCGCAGGTGGAGGAAATCATCCGCACCGGCAAGTTCACCCCGCCGCCGCCGCCGCCGAAAGACGTGGAGCCGCCGATGGGCGCGCAAGCCGTGACCACGCTGCCGGAGGTGATGAAGCCCTCGCCGCCCAAGTTGCCTGGACTAGGCGACGCCGCGCCGGCACCGGCGTAGTCGGTCTCCCACTGACTTCAAAACTCATGAACATGAGCACCCTCGCTCTCATTGGAGTGGGGGTGGTTATTTGTGGGGTTCTCATCATCCCGTTGTTCAACTGGGTTCCAGATTTGATCTACTGGATGACACAACGCCGAAAACGGAAAGATGACATGCTGCAAAGCCCTCCTCCGCTTCCGACGGGATCAGAACAAGGTAACGACAAGCCGGGCCGCTGACTTCATCCACACCGAGACAGGCACGCCGAGTTTGACGCTCGCCCGTCCGCTTCCCTAACTTCATGCCGATGATAATCGCGCCCTCGCTGCTTGCCGCCAATTTCGGACGCTTCGCCGCCGACGCGGTGCGCGTCGAAAAATCCGGCGCGGAGTGGCTGCACCTCGACATCATGGACGGCCATTTCGTGCCGAACATTTCCTTCGGGCCGGACGTGGTGAAGGCGCTGCGCCCCGTCGTGCGGAAGCTGGAGTTCGATGTGCACCTGATGTGCTCGCGCCCGGAAATTCTCCTTGAACCTTTCGCCAAGGCTGGCGCGGATCGCATCACCATCCACGTTGAACTCGGTGAAGCTGTGATTCCGCTCGTGTGGAAAATCCGCGCGCTGGGAAAAAAAGTCGGACTCGCCATCAACCCGCCCACGCAGATTGGCGTGCTCGAACCGTTCCTCAAACAAGTGCAGCCCGACCTCGTGCTGGTGATGACGGTGAATCCGGGCTTCGGCGGCCAGCCCTTCATCCACGAGGCGCTGACCAAGGTGCAGCAGGCGGCGGAATGGCGGCGTGAACTGAATCTCAACTACCGCATCCAGGTGGACGGCGGCATCAATTTCCAAACTGCCGTCGAGTGCGCGCAGGCCGGCGCGGACACCTTCGTGAGCGGCACCGGACTTTTTGGCCGTCCGAATTTGAAAACCGCCGTGGCGAAAATGCGCCGCCTCGTGACCGCCGCCGCGCCCGCCAGCCCGTTCAAGTTCGAGGCTCCGGTCGAGACCGCCATCCGGCGTTGAGGATTTGCCGCTTGTTTCACCGCGCCATTTCGAGTTCAAACGGCGCGTGCCAGACTGGATTGTTGCTCTCCTCCTCGGAATCGTCGAAGGCGTGACCGAGTTCCTGCCGGTGTCCTCGACCGGCCACCTGCTGATCGTCGAGCAGTGGCTGCAAGACCCTGCGCCGATGTTCAAAACGGATTTGTTCAACGTCGTCATCCAAGGCGGCGCGGTGCTGGCGGTGGTGCTTATTTTCCAGGAAAGGCTGCGCCAACTTTTCTTCCGCTGGCGCGAACCAGCGACGCAATCTTACTGGCTGAAATTGATCGCGGCCTTCGCCATCACTGCCGCCGGAGGACTGGTGCTCAAGGCGTTGAAGTTCAAACTTCCAGAAACCATTGCTCCCGTCGCGTGGGCCACGCTCATCGGCGGTGTGCTGTTTCTCGCCGCCGAGCGATGGTTGCGCGGACGTGACGCGGTGAAAGACGTGGCGTGGGCGATGGCGCTCGCGATGGGCGCGGCGCAACTCGTCGCCGCCGTCTTCCCCGGCACCTCGCGCTCGGGCATCACTATTCTCATCGCTCTGGTCATGGGACTGGCGCGACCGCAGGCGGCGGAGTTCGCCTTCCTCCTCGGCATCCCCACGTTGCTCGCGGCGGGCGCGGTGCAGGCGCTCGGGGAAATTCGCAACCCGTCCGGCGTGCCGATGAACTGGAGTTTGGTTTTGCTCGCGGGCGTGGCGGCGGCGGTCACGGCGTTCATCGTGGTGAAGTGGTTGCTGCGTTTTGTGCAGACGCACACCTTCGTGGTCTTCGGCTGGTATCGGATTCTGCTCGGCGGCGCGCTGCTGCTCTTCGCGCTGAAGTGGAAGTAGAATGTAGTGCGGCAGCCGGAGGCGGTTGTCCCACTAGCCTCTGTTCAATTCACAAACGAAAACTCATTCGCTTGGAACAGCGCGTGCGCGTATTCCTGCCAGCCGTTTAGCGGCACGCGGGACGGCGTGGTCACGCCTGCGCCGCGCCGCGCGTTCGGACGGTTCGCCGCCATCGCCGCGCCGGGGCGACGCGGGTTGCCCGCCGGCGCGCTGACGGTCGCGGCCACGCGCTCTTTCGACGGCTCTTGCGAGAGAAAATCCAGACCGAGCGCAATCTCCTCTTTGCTCGGCACGCGCTGGTAGAGCGATTGGTAGAGAAATTTTATCCGCGCCTCGTCACTCGCCAACGCGGAGAAATCCAAGCGCGAGACCAGGTTCTTCGCCGACTCCACCACCAGCGGGCTGTTCATGAAGAACAGCGCCTGCTGCGGCACCGTCGTCTGATGCCGCTTGCCGTTCGTCATGTCAGGGTTCGCCACGTCGAAATTCACCTGCACGTCCGCCGGATTCTGCCGGTCGGTGTAGCCGTAAATGCTGCGGCGCGTGGAATACGGCTCCTTGTTCAAGTCCACCGAGCGGCCAAACATCGTCTTGTCGAGGGAGCCACCGATGGCGAGCAGCGCGTCGCGCAACGGCTCGAACTCCAGCCGTCGGATATTCGCGCGCCAGAGCAGGCGGTTCTGCGGATCGGTCTGCGCGTAACGCGGATTGTTCGCGCTGCTCTGCTGATACACGGACGAGAGCATGATCTGCTTGTGCAACTTCTTCACGCTCCAGCCGTCCTCGATGAATTTGCCCGCGAGATAGTCGAGCAACTCAGGATGGCTCGGCGTTTCGGACATCGTGCCGAAATCATCCGGCGTGTTCACGAAGCCTTCGCCGAAGTGATGCAGCCAGATGCGATTGACCATCACGCGCGGCGTGAGCGGATTATTTTTGCTCGTGATGGCCCCGGCGAGTTCGAGGCGTCCGCTGCCGTTTTTGAATTCCGGGCGCGTTGGTCCTGAGAGCAATTCCAGCGAGCGGCGCGGCGCAATCGGTCCCTTGTTCTCCGCTTCGCCGCGAATGAAGATCGGCGAGTCCTTCGGACGCGCCGCATCTTCCAAGACCATCGCGCGCGCAGGCGCTGCGGCGTGGGTCATTTCGAGGTTCGCCGTCTTGGTCGCGTTCTGGCGGGTCTCGCGTTGCAGTTCCTTGATCGCCATCGGGTCGCGCTTGCCGCGCATGGCGATAAACTTGGCCCGCAACGACTCCTCCTCCTTCTGCAACTCCATGCGCTTGTCGTAGTAGTCGCGATACTCCGGCGTGTTGCTCACGGTGGAAATCACCGGCTCGACCTCCGGCTCCACGCTGTTCGCGAAGATGCCGTGCAGCGAGTAGTAATCCTTCGTGGGAATCGGATCGAACTTGTGATCGTGGCAGCGCGCGCAGGTCACAGTGAGACCGAGAAAACCTTTCGTCACCACGTCGATGCGGTCATTGATGATGTCGTGGCGCATTCCTTGGAACCGCTCTCCAATGGTCAGGAAGCCGAGCGCCGCGAGATTGCTCTTGTTCTGCGAACTGGTCGTGAGCTTGTCCGCCGCGATCTGTTCGGCCACGAAAATGTTGTAGGGCTTGTCCTCGTTGAAGCTGCGAATCACGTAGTCGCGATACGTCCACGCGAAGGGATAACGCTCGTCCTCGCGCTGGCGTTTGATTTCACCCTTCGTGTCCGCGTAGCGCGCGGTGTCGAGCCAGTGGCGGCCCCAGCGCTCGCCGTAGTGTGGTGAGGCCAGCAGTTCATCAATGACCTTCTCGAAAGCATTCGATGATTTGTCGTTCACGAACTTGTCCACCTGCGCGGGCGTGGGCGGCAAACCGATCAGATCGTAATAGGCGCGGCGAATGAGCGTCGGCTTGTCGGTGAGTGAGTTGGGCTTCATCCCTTTCTCGTCCAGCTTGGCGACGATGAACTTGTCAATCGGCGTCTGGCTCCAGCCGTGGTCTTTCACCGTTGGCACAGCGGGTTTCTTCACCGGCTGCCACGCCCAGTGCTTGTCACCGGGGTTCTTCCAATTCTTCTGCGCGTCCGTGGCCACGCGCGGATCTGGAGCGCCCATGCGGATCCACGTTGCGAGGTCGGCTATTTGCTGTTCAGAAAGTTTTTCCTTGGGCGGCATCTGCAAATTCTCGTCCGTGTAACGGACGGCCGTGATGAGCAGACTCTTCTCCGGATTGCCGGGGACGAGAGCGGGGCCGGAATCGCCGCCCTTGAGCAACGCCTCGCGCGAATCGAGCAGCAGTCCGCCCTTTACTTTTTCCGACGAGGTGCTGTGGCACTTGTAGCAACTGTTCACCAGCACCGGGCGCACTTTGTTCTCGAAGAAATCGCTCTGCGCGCGGGTCAGCTCGGCGGCGCGCGCGGACGGCGCGGCGACGACGGCGCAGAGGAGCGCGCACAACACGGACGGAACGGGCATGGCTTTCATGGCTTTGTATCGGGCATCGGACGATTGAACTTCACTTGCGAGAACAGACGGCGGGGTGGGTGCGAGTGTTACGGACGACGTGAGGTGGCCGAAGCATCGAAGCGCGGAACCCCCCGTGCGCCGGTTGAACAACAACGGTCCCCGTGATCGCGGGTTTATTCGGTTTACAACCCGGCTCCGCGGGGCGCGGGCCCACCCGGGGGGCGCCG
>JANNGC010000945.1:0-3185 GCA_031380445.1 Pedosphaera sp. | reverse complement strand
ACCTCGGCGCGAAGCCGGGCAAGCTCATCGACGAAGCCAGCGCCGAACTCGCGAACAACACCAACTACGAAGTCCGCTCGGTCGCGCCACTGTCTTTGCGAAAGGACGCCAAATGAAACTCCACCTCCTGCTGCTTGCGCTGCTGTGCACCAATCTGTCGGCCACTGCCTTCGCCGAAGATGGATGGCAAACCCTCTTCAACGGCAAGGATCTCACCGGCTGGCGGGCCAACTACTATTCCAATTCCTGGTCGGTGGTGGACGGGACGATTCGCGCCAAGGCCACGAAGGCGAGTTCCCACCTCTTCTTCGTCGGTGACAAGCCTGAGGGGGAGTTCGTTCCTTTCACGAACTTTGTCCTGGAACTCAGCGCTCGCAGCGAAACCAATTCCAATGCCGGCGTCTTCTTTCACACCGACTTCAAGGCTCCGAACGCTCAGCGTCATCTCGCCAACGGTTACGAGGTGCAGTTCAACTCGACCGCGCTTGAGAAACGCAAGACCGGCAGCCTCTACGCCGTGGTGGACTTGCCCAAGTCGCCGGTCGATGAGTCCCGGTGGTTTGGTGTCCGCATCACCGTTCAAGGCAGGCACATCGTCGTGCAACTGAACGACCAGACGGTGGTGGACTACCCCGAGCCGGACAATGTCCAACGCCCGCCCGAGCGCGCCGGACGCAAACTCAATCCCGCTGGCGGGGCCATCGCGCTGCAAGGCCACGACCCCCGAAGCGTTTTTTACTTCAAAGACATTCGCATCAAACGTCTCCCATGAGCCGCTCTGCAAAGACGAATCGCCTCTGGCGCTCCAACGTCCATCTCCTCATGTTGAAATCCTTCATCGGTCTGGTTGTTCCATTGGCACTGGCTTTGGTCACGGCGCGCGGGGCGGAAACGCTTTCCTATCCGCCCACAAAATTTTCTGACACGAGCGGCTGGGGGCGGAACATTCAACGCACGATGCGGCTGCTGGCCACGAGCAATGCGGAGCAGCGCAACACTGTTCGCATCCTGTTCTACGGCCAGTCCATCACCGAGCAGAAGTGGGCGAAGCTGGTGGAGGAGGATTTGCGGCGGCGATTTCCGCACGCGAACCTCATCATCGAGAATCGCGCGCTCGGCGGGTTCGCGTCGCAGATGCTCGTGAAGACGGCGGAGACCGACCTGTATCCGTTTCAGCCCGACCTGCTCATCTTCCACGTCTATGGCGCGCACGATAAATACGAGGACATCATTCGCCAGACGCGCGAGCGCACCACGGCGGAGATCTTGATCCAGAACGATCACGTCACGAAGCCGGAGCATCTCACCGAGGAGACGGACGCGGCAAAGTTGCCGCCCGCCGGCAAGCATTGGGATCAGTTCATGAATCACAACTGGCTACCGTCGCTCGCGAAGAAGTATGGCGCGGAGTTGTGCGACCAACGCGCGTTGTGGAAGGCGTATCTCACGGAGGCCAAAGCGGAGCCGAAGGCGCTGTTGCGGGACAGCGTGCATCTCAACGCGCACGGCGAATGGTTCATGGCTGAGTGCGTGAAGGCGTATCTGCGCTACGACCCGAAGCTCGGCCCGTCGCCGGCCGAGGACTGGGTGAAGACTTACGAAGTGGGCAAGGATGTGCGCTGGGCTGACGGTAAACTGCGTCTCGATTTCCAAGGCAGCCGCATGGAGGTGATTTGCAAGCCAGACGCGACGGAGCGCGGCGTTCACGCCGCTTCAAGCTCCGTCCGCGAGGGAGGTGTTGGAAGTTCCAAGGCGCCTGGCGATTCCACAGCGAAGCGGCCTGAAGGCCGCGCTCCGGTGGCTGTGCGCATCGACGGACGCAAGCCGTCCGACTTCGCGGAGCTTTACGGATTCACCCGCGCAGTCACGAAGCCGGAAGGCAAGTGGCTCGTGAAGTGGCCCGTCATCGCGCCCATTGGCTCGACGAAGCCGTTGCTTGTCGAGGACTGGACGCTCGCGGTCACCAAGGACGCGCAGAACGACAAGCTCTTCACCTTCACGCTCACTGGATCGAAGACCGGTCCCGATGGCGAAGGCCGCAGCGACGCGCGCTTTTTCTCGAAGTCCGGCCGCGTCGTGATCGAGACGAACGACTGGAACGTGGCTTACGCGACCAGCCTCGCGGGCATCAAGCCCGTACCGGAGAAGTTCGACGTGAAGTGGAAAGTTGAGCCCCGCTTCGTGGATGAATTCGCTTCGCCCGGTGTGAAAGACCCCGCCATCGAAAGCACCGTGACCCTCGCGCAAGGATTGCCGAACACAAAGCACACGCTGGAAATCTCCGGCCGCGACGCCACGCCCATCGCGGCCATTCGCGTGTATCGCCCGCCCTTGGCAGTGAAGGCCGGGCGCTGACAGGAAGGCGCACCTTCTCGATCCGTCGAGTCGCCGATGGAACGAATCGTCCTAGTTTTTTAACTCCCTTGTTCTAGGCGCAGGCGGGCGGTTTGGCGAAGTTAACGCCATGAACCGCGTGTCAATAGCATCCGCCTGGGCCGTGCTTGCGGCCGTTGCCGTGTTGCTCGAGCCAGCAACGCGTGCGGCTGAGACCGTCTCCCCAACCTTCTACGAAGTACGCATCTACACCGTGACCTCGAACAAGATGGACGGCGTGCTGGCCCGGTTTCGCGACACCGTGGAACCGGTGCGGCGCAAGCATGGCATCAAGACGGTCGGCTACTGGTCCGCGCCCGGCACCACGAACGGCGGGACGTTCGCGTATCTGATAGCCGCAGCGAGCAAGGAGGAGTTGCAGAAGCAGGAGAAGGAGTTTGGCGCGGACCCAGCTTTCAAAAAAGGTTATGCCGCGTCGAACGAAAAGCACGGCAAGACGGTGGACAAGATTGCGTCGCTGCCGCTCGCGGTGGATTCGATCGCGAAGTTTGATTTCACGTCAGCGAAGGCTGCTCGGACGTTCGACCTGCGCATCTACTCCGTGCTGCCCGGCAAGCTCGACGCTTTCCGCAATCGCTGGCGCGATTTCGCCGTGCCGATCTACGAGCGCCACGGCCTGCACAACGTGGGCTGGTGGGTCGCGGAGGAGAAGGACGCCGACGGGAACGACCAGTTCATCTGCCTGCTGGCGGGCGAAAGCATCCCGGCGATTCTGAGTTCCATCGGTGAGTTCCATAAAGATGCCGACTGGATCCGCGTCGAGAAGGAGACCGAGACCGCCGGAAAACTCC
>JANNGC010000925.1:0-3569 GCA_031380445.1 Pedosphaera sp. | reverse complement strand
TCTGAAAACGGATGCGACCCCGAAGGGGTCGAACTCCGACGCAATCACACCACCGGGTTCAACCCCTCCGGGGTTAGATGCCCCGCCGACCGTGGACCCCGGATTGCATCCGGGGCTATTCACGTTTCACCCCTCCGGGGTGGACTTCAGCGTCGAATCGGTCGCGGCTTTCACCGGACTTTCTGCCGAACAACTCAACCGCTTCGCCCAGACAATTCACGAGGGCAAACGCGTTTCGTTCTGGTGGACGATGGGCGTGAATCAGGGACACGAAGCCACACGCACGGCGCAGGCCATCATCAATCTCGCGCTGATGACCGGGAGCATCGGACGCCCCGGCACGGGCGCGAATTCCATCACCGGCCAGTGCAACGCGATGGGTTCACGACTGTTCAGCAACACCACAAATTTGATCGGCGGCCATGACTTCATGAAGGCGGAGCATCGCGAGAAAGTCGCGCGCGCGCTGCGCATCCCGGTGGAGAGCATTCCGCAGCGCACGAGCTGGGCTTACGACCAGATCCTCGACGGCATTCAGACCGGGAAAATCAAAGGGCTGTGGATCATCGCCACGAACACGGCGCACTCGTGGATGCAGCAGGAGCGCACGCGGCATCTGCTCCGCAAGCTCGACTTCCTCGTGGTGCAGGACATGTATGCCACCACGGAGACGGCGCAGCAGGCGCATCTGGTTTTGCCTGCCGCCGGCTGGGGCGAGAAGAGCGGCACGTTCATCAACTCCGAGCGGCGCATCGGGCTGCTGAAGAAGGTGTCGCGCGCGCCGGGGCAGGCGTTGTCGGATTTTAAAATTTTCCAGCTCATCGCGCACTACTGGGGCTGCGCAGAACTGTTCCGCAAATGGACCTCGCCCGAGGCGGTGTTCCAACTGCTCAAACGCGTGAGTGCGGGCCAACCGTGCGACATCACGGGCATTGAGGATTACCGGATGCTGGATGAGTGCGGAGGGGTGCAGTGGCCGTGGAGTGAGGAGAGTTGCAGGTTGCAGGTTGAAAGTTGCAAGTTGAACCACGAAGGCGATCCCAACCTTCAACCTTCAACCTTCAACCTTCAACCACCGCAGGAGCGCCGCCTCTTCGCCGATGGCAAATTCTTCCACGCCGATGGCCGCGCCAAATTCATCTTCGAGTCGCCGCGTCCCGTGCCGGAGCCGGTCTCGAAAGAATATCCGTTCGTGCTGCTCACCGGGCGCGGCACGTCCGCGCAGTGGCACACGCAGACGCGCACCGGTAAGTCCGATGTGCTGAAGAAACTTTATCCGGCGCGCGTTTACGTGGAGGTGTCGCCCGAGGATGCGGAAGCGTTGCGCCTGGAGACCGGCGCGCGCGTGCAGGTCAGTTCGCGGCGCGGCGAGATCGAGGCGGCGGTGTTCGTGTCGTCGAGCGTCGCGCCCGGCCAGGTCTTCATGCCCATGCACTACGCGGAGACGAACGAGCTGACGCTCTGGCATGTGGACCCGTATTCCCGCCAGCCGAATTACAAGTCGTGCGCGGTGAAACTGGTGAGGGTCTGAGGGATTGACCACGGAAAACACGGAAAACACGGAATGAAGAAAGAGGCGAACGCACGGGCACCGCATCTTCCTCCCTGATTTCTTTTCCGTGTTTTCCGTGTCTTCCGTGGTCAATCCTTGGCGTGGTTGGCGTGAGGCACAGGCTGTTCAAGTTTGACCAATTCGCACAGAACACGCCGCGCCTTCCGCTTCGTCTCGCGAACATTCAGTTCCAAGTCCGCCGTTCGCCCGATGCGCTTCCCGCCATTCACCACGCTGAAAACGCCCGCCATGAATCCTTTTGATGCGTTCGCCCGGAACCAATCAGGCGCGCTAACAGCGTGGCATCGGCGTTGCTGAGTGGGCGGGACGGAAATGAGTTCAACGACGGCTGTTCCTTATGTGCCAACGACCGCGCCATTCACCGCCCAGCAACGGGCGTGGTTGAATGGCTATTTTGCGGGCCTGACTTCCTTCGCCGGCACGGCGACGGAGTCCACCGGCCCTGCTCAGGCGGCGGTCGCGAAGAAGCCGCTGTTGATTCTCTACGGCAGCCAGACCGGTTCGGCGGAAGGGCTGGCGAAGAAACTCGCCAAGGATTCCGCGCCGCACGGTCTCGAAGCAAAAATCTTGGAGGCGAACGCCTGTGGTCTTGACGTGCTCGCGCAGACCGAGCGCCTGCTCTTCGTGACCAGCACCTGGGGCGAAGGCGATGCGCCGGACAACGCGAACAATTTGCTCACCGCTCTCAGTGCGGCGGACGCGCCGAAGCTGGAGAAACTTTCCTTCTCCGTGCTCGCGCTAGGCGACAAGAACTACTCTGACTTCTGTGGCGCGGGAAAAAAATTCGACGCCGCGTTTGAGAAGCTCGGCGCGAAGCGCGTGCATGAGCGCGTGGATTGCGATTTGGATTACGAGTCGGCAGCGAAGGGATGGATGGCGGCAGTGCTCCCATTGTTAGGGCAGCTTGGAGAAGCGCCGGCGCCCTCCCTCCCTGCTGATTCCACGGTCGCGGCTCTGAAGGAAACCGTCGCGCCCGCGACCAAAGCGCACTCGCGCACAAACCCGTTCCCCGCACGCCTGCTCGTGAACCGCTCGCTCACCGGCGAAGGCTCCGGCAAGGAAGTGCGGCACTTCGCCATTTCACTCGCGGAATCCGGCCTGAGCTACGAAGCGGGCGACGCGCTCGGCGTAATTCCCGCGAACTGCCCTGCGCTCGTCAGCGACGTGCTCGCCGCGCTCGGTTGCGACGGCGAAGAAGCGGTGAAGTCGCCGGACGGTTCGGAAACTTCCTTCCGCAACGCGCTGCTGCGGCACTACGGCATCACGCAGCCGACGAGCGGATTGCTCGAAGCCATTGCCGAACGCGCCCAGAGCGCGGACCTGAAAAATTTCCTCGCGCCTGCGAATAAGGCTGCTCTTGAGAAGCACCTTCACGGGCGCGAGGTGATGGATTTTCTCGTCGCGCATCCGCTCGCGCGCTTCACGCCGCCGGAGTTTGTCGCGCTGCTGCGGAAGCTGAATCCGCGCCTCTATTCCATCGCGTCGAGTCCCAAGGCGCATCCCGGCGAAGTCCATCTCTGCGTCGGCATCGTGCGCTACGACGCGCACGGGCGCGGGCGCAAGGGCGTGTGCTCGACTTTCCTCGCGGATCGCGTCGAGGGCGAGACGGCAGTGTCGGTCTTCACGCAAGTCGCGCATGGCTTCCGCCTGCCGGCGAATCTGGACACACCGGTCATCATGGTCGGCCCCGGCACGGGCATCGCGCCCTTCCGCGCGTTCCTTGAAGAACGTCAGGCCACGGCGGCGCGCGGACGCAACTGGCTGTTCTTCGGCGACCAAAAACGCAGCACGGATTTCCTCTATCGCGACGAACTGGAAACGATGTTCAAAGGCGGCGTGCTGACGAAGCTCGACCTCGCCTTCTCACGCGACCAAGCGGAGAAAATTTACGTGCAGCACCGCATGACCGAGCACGCGAAGGAGCTGTGGTCATGGCTGGAAGAAGGCGCGCACTTCTACGTCTGCGGCGACGCGAAGCGCATGGCGAAGGATGTTG
>JANNGC010000096.1:0-4222 GCA_031380445.1 Pedosphaera sp. | reverse complement strand
ACCGCCAGCGAGACGATGCCGAACGTGTAGAGGATGCCGACGTTCAGGTCGGCGATGACCATCTTCTGCGCGCCCAGCATGGAGCCGAAGGGAATCACCGCCACGGTCATCAGCGACGGGGCCATGGCCACGGCGGGCGCGATCCAGAAGTAACCTTTGCGCACATGCGCGGGCGTGAAATCTTCCTTGAGGAAGAGTTTCAACCCGTCTGCGATGGGCTGAAAAATACCGAGGCTGATCAGGAACGGCCCGAGGACGGGAATCTTCGCAACGAAGGGCAGCGCCGTGCGGTTTGGCCCGACGCGGTCCTGAATCCAGGCCGAAATTTTGCGCTCCGCGAGCACGGAGTAGGCGACCATCGGCAGCACGGCCAGGAAGACCACGCCGATAATCTTCACCACGCTAAAAAGTATAAAGTTCCAGTCCATCGCGAATCAGATTTGCACCGTCACGCCGGTGTCACCGAGCGCCGCCCACGTCAGACCGTCAAAACCCGGCACTTCCTTCGCCATCTGGTTGAACAACCCTTCGATGCTCACAAAGCCGTTCTGGCCGGTGACGTGGTGAACCAGTTCGTGCAGGAATTCCCATTCGGGGCGGGCCTCACCGCGCGGCTCGACGGCTTTCGTGAAACGCTGGACGCGGCCTTTCACGTTCGTGAAGGAGCCGCGTTTCTCGGCGTGCGCGCAGCCGGGCAGCAGGTAGTGCGCGGCCCCGGTCGTTTTGTTCGGGAGAATGTCGCTGACGATCAGCGTATCGAGCTTGGCGAGCAGGTCAGCCCCGAGGCCATGCTTGGTCACGTCTTCGCCGAAGACGATGAGCGTCTTAATCTTTCCGGCGCGAATGCCGTCCGCAATCTTTGGAAAGTTGCGGCCCATTTCGGCGTGGCAATCCACGATGCCGGTGAGGATGGCGCCGTTGGTGTTCGGATTCTTGTCCGCGCTGACGAGCAGCTTGTCCGCTTCGCCGTTGCGTGGCACGGAATCGGTGATGGCTCCCAGCTTCGTCGCCAGCTTCTTGAGCAGGAACAATTCTTCATTCGTCTGCCGCGCCGAGGCGACCACGGCGACCGAGCCGGACGGCGCCTTCCGCAGCAGCTCCGAAATTTCACCGAGCACCGACGACCAGGTGACAGCCTGACCTTGGACCTTGGACCTCGGACCCTGGATTTTCCCCAGCCGCACCTCGCTCCCGACCCACTTGTAGTTCAGCCGCCCGGCGTCACACATCCAACTCGCGTTGACGGCGTCATTCTCGCGCGGTTCATAGCGCTGGATTTTTTCCTCGCGCGACCCCATGACGATGTTGCAGCCCGTGCCGCAGCTCGTGCAGAGGCTCTTCGTCTCCTTGAGGAACCAGACGCGCATCTTGAAGCGAAAATCCTTGGACGTGAGCGCGCCCACCGGACAGATGTCCACGGTGTTGAGGGTGTAGTTGTTGTCGAAGGGCTGGCCGGGAAAGGCGGAGATGGTGTTGTAGCTGCCGCGGTTGACGATGCCGAGCGCATCATCGCCCGCAATGTCCTTCGTGAAACGGATGCAGCGGGTGCAGAGCACACAACGCTCCGCGTCGAGCACGATGCGTGGGCCAAGGTCAATGCGCTTGGGCTTGTGCACCTTGTGTTCCACGAAACGGCTCTGCGCCTGGCCGTAATCCACCGAGTATTCCTGCAGCTTGCATTCGCCGGCCTGATCGCAAATCGGGCAGTCGAGCGGATGGTTGATGAGCAGCGATTCCAGCACGCCCTCGCGCATCTGCTTCACGCCCGGCGTGGCCGAGTAAATCTCCATCCCCGGCGAAATGGGCGTGGCGCAGGCGATGGCGGGGCGCGGTGACTTGGCAATCTTCGGCGAGCCATCTTCGTTGAGCAGCGGCTTGCGATCCGGTCCCATCGCGGGCGTGCCGAACTCGACGAGGCACATGCGGCAATTGCCCGCGACGGGCAGCTTCGGATGATAGCAGTAATGCGGCACGTCGATCTTCGCGAGCGCCGTGGCCTGAATCATTGTGGTCTGCACCGGCTTGCCCGTGATCGGATCAGGCATCGTCTTCGGCACGGCGATGGCCTTGCCATCCACCTTCACAGTGATGGTTTCGACCGCCGGCGCGGCGGGCTTCGGTTCGGTGGTGGATGCAGGTGACGACATCAAATTATTCTCCACTCTGTTGCCAAGAGTTTTTAACCGCCGCTGCCAACTCTGCGAACAATTCCGCGTTCGCTTCGATCAGTTTTTTGTCGAGAGTCATTCGCAACATCTGGCCGCCTCTGTCGTAGGGCTTCACGTCGTAAGACAATCCGATTCGATCGAATTCACTCGTGATTGGAGGAAGGTTTGAATCCGTGAACCAACAGAAAAGACGTGATTTTCCATTACTGCGCTTCCTGAACGTGAAAAAGATTTTCCCATCCGAACGAAGCGCAACGTAATTCTTAGTGAATGTGGTTTTAAGCGGCAATCGAGCAATCTTTGAAAAGGCCTCAGCGTTCGCCACATTCGTTGGTTCGTTGGCTCGCCACCAATCCTCACCAAAAGCGTCTTCGGCATCGTTCACTTCTTCTTCGGGTGCTCTGAGGACGTCGAGAATCTTTGTGAAGTGTAACGCACGCTTGCCGTCAACCTCGATGATGTTCGCCTGGATGGCGATTATGGGAATCGAATTGCCCAACAACTGAACGACATTAAAGAAGCGCCGCGTAATCGTTTCTGCCACCAGCACGGCGATGTGCTGTTGCTTAGGGCGCAGTTTCCTCTCCAAGTCCCAGTATTCAATTGCCCTGATGATGTGACTCTCGTTCGTTTCACCGAGCATCACTTCGACCTCGTACATCGTTCCGGTTTCCGAGTCGCGCAACAGCAAATCGAGCCGCCCGCCGCTGGACTGCCGACGCTCTTTTGAAACCACGTCCAAATCGCCCAATCCAAGAATGCTGGCGTTGTTGTAGATTTCACCCTGCAACCAATACTCATCCATTCCGCATTCGCGGATGCTCAGAGTTCGAGAAATGGAGATTGGTTCAGGCATTTAGCTTTGCGGACTCGCCGCGATCTTCATTTCACTCGTCGGTCCGGCTCCACTGCTGGCGCGACGTGCTTCGTCCGCAGCGCCTTTCGCGATGAACTCGTCCTTGAACTTGCCGACGAAACTTTGCACCGGCCATGAGCAGGCTTCGCCGAAGGCGCAGATGGTGCGGCCGCCGGGAATGTTGTTCGCGATGCCGAGCAGGTAATCCGCGTCGCTCTTGCGGCCCTCGCCATGCGACAGGCGATGAAGAGCCTTCGACATCCAGAGTGAACCTTCACGGCAGGGCGTGCATTGGCCGCAGCTTTCGTGCGCGTAAAACTCGGCGATGTTCGCCAGCGCCTCGACGATGTCCACCGAGTCGTCCATGACGATGATGGCGCTGGAGCCGGACATGGAGCCGGCTGCGGCGAGGGAGTCGAAGTCGTAAGGCAAATCGAGCATGTCGGTTTCGACCTCGACCATGTTGCCGTCCGCGCCCTTCTTCTTGAGTTTGAACTTTTCGCCCGCCTTGAAAACTTTCGCGGACGAACCGCCGGGAATGACGGCCTTGAGCTTACGTCCGTCGCGCAGTCCGCCACCGAAGTCCTGATGGAAAATCAATTCACCAATCGTGACCTTGCCGACTTCGATTTCGTAATAGCCCGGCTTCTTCACGTTGCCACTGAGACTCACGATGCGCGTGCCGGTGTTGTTCGGCGTGCCGAGCTTGGCGAACGCGCCCGAACCCATCTCGACGATGTGCTTCACGTTGCAGAGCGTCTCGACGTTGTTGACGATGGTCGGGCACATCCAGAGACCGAGGATGGCCGGGAAATACGGCGGCTTGATGCGCGGATAGGGACGCTTGCCTTCGAGCGATTCGATTAGTCCCGTTTCCTCGCCGCAGATGTAGGCACCCGCGCCACGATGAACGTGAATCTCCAAATCGTAGCCGCTGCCGAGGATGTTCTTGCCGAGGAAACCTTTCGCCCGCGCTTCCTTCAACGCACGATTCAAAATGCGCGCGCCTTCGGGCATCTCGCCGCGAATATAGATGTAGGCCAGCTTTACGTCGTTCGCGAAGCAGGAGATGATCATCCCCTCGATCAACTGGTGCGGATCTTTGTGAATGATCTGGCGGTCCTTGAAGGTGCCGGGCTCCGACTCGTCGGCGTTGCAGATGAGGTAGATCGGCTTGCCGCTCTTGCGATCGACGAAC
>JANNGC010000095.1:0-5702 GCA_031380445.1 Pedosphaera sp. | reverse complement strand
AGCAGCCACAGCAACACCAAGATGAATCTCCGCCCATTCGTCATTGAGGCCCGAAGCGTCGCTGAAGGACGACCGAACGCAAGCGGGGAGAAAGGCGGGAATTTCCGTTCCCCCAGAGCCTGAATTCTTCCTTCGGTTTTGCCTGCGGTCTCCGGCACACTTTGCACCATGCCACGCATCAGCGCAGGTCTGGTCATGTATCGCCGTCGCGGCGGCGAACTCGAATTCTTTCTCGCGCATCCCGGCGGACCGTTCTCGGCGAAGAAGGATGAAGGCTACTGGACAATTCCCAAGGGCGAACCGAATCGCGACGAACCCTTGCTCGAAGTGGCCCAGCGCGAGTTTCGCGAGGAAACAGGGCTGGAACCCCACGGGCCGTTTCTCCCGCTCGGCTGCATCCAGCAAAAGGGCGGCAAGTGGGTTCACGCCTGGGCTTTCGAGGGCGACTGCACCGACCCCGTCTCCAGCAACACCTACACGATGGAATGGCCCCCGGACTCGGGCCTCATGCAGGAATTTCCCGAAGTGGATCGCGCCGAGTTTTTCTCGCTCGCGGTCGCAAGGAAAAAAATCAAGGAACGGCAGTTCCCGCTGCTCGAACGATTGCAGACGGCGTTGGAGTCATCAGCTTAGCCGTCACGTCCTGCTCACGCCTGCCGATTGGAAATCGGCCATACAGCAGGGGGGCAATGTCAGGATGCGCCACCAGGAGCGAACTCATGTGGCCGGCCACGCGCCGTCACTTCGTCCGGCCCAACTCGGAGAGAAAACGCACGAGGTCGCGGAACTCCTCGCGCGACAACGTCTCGGCCAGTCCGGCGGGCATGATGGAACCAATCGTGCGCTTCTCCTGAATCGTCGTCCGTGGCACACGCACTTCCCGATTCTGCAAGGTGTCGCGCAGCACCAGTTCCTCCTTCGTCTCGCGCAACTGATGGCCTTGAAATTCATCGCCGCCCTTCGTCGTCACTGCGATGGATGTGTAGCCTTCCTTGATTTCCTTCTGCGGTTCCAGAATCGCGCCCACGATGAACTCGACCGGCTGCGCGCTGCCGAGCGCGCTGAGATTGGGACCGAGCATGCCGCCCTGCCCGTTCACCGCGTGACACGCCACGCAACCCAGTGTGGGCCGTTGATAAACTTCCGCCCCGCGCTTCGCATCGCCCTTGGTTTTAACTTCCGCCGCAAAGGCCGCGAGTTCCTGCGCCGACATCTTCACGTTCGACGCCGCCGGCTTGCTCAACACGCGCGCCAGATTTTCCTCGCGACGTCCGCTGGTGTTCATCACGCGCAAACCCACTTCAGCGGCGCGCGCGGAAGGTGCAGTCCACGCGAGTGCGCTGGCCAGCGACTCCGCGCCGCGCTGACGTTGCAAGAAGGCCGTGAACAGTTCAGTGGCCACGGTGTCGTCGGTGACGCGAGCGAGCAAAGTGGCGGCGAGGCGCGACGCGCCGTTCAAATCCTGCGCGCTCAAGGCCACGATGGCGGCGGACTGGACACGCGGAGGATTTTCCTGCTGCGCCAATTGTTGCAACACCGCGCGGCTGGCCTCATCGCCGAATCCGCCGAGGGCTTCCGCCGCCGCACGCCGCAGGTCGTCGCTGGCCTTGGGGTCCGCCGCGAGTGATTGGGCCATGGACGACAGGGACGAAAGTTTCCACTGGCCGGCGAGACGCAAGGCTTCCGCGCGCAACTTCTCATCATGGCCGTGCAGTTTCGGCAACAGTGCCGCCGCGAGATCGCCAGCAGGACGGATCTGCCGCGCCTGCGTGGCGGTGCCGAGCACGGGCAGCAGCCGCGCGAGCATCGCCGCCTCTTCCACATTCAGCATCGCCGCGAGATCATTTGTGGTGCCGACATCGGCGAGGATGCGCCAGTACGTTTCGCGCGCGGCCTTGTCCGTCGCGGGCGAGTCCAGCAACGCGCGCAAGGACTGGCGCACATCCGCCGTGCCATCGGCTCGCACCAGCATCGCCATGCGCGCCGGATGATTGGCCAGGTTCAACTGACCGGCGCGCAAGGCAGGCAGCCACCACGGCTTGAGTGCGAACACGGTTTGCCGCAGCGCGTAGTCGAGAAACTTGTCCGTGGGAAAATCCGCCGCGCTTGCGGCCGCCTCCATCGCGGCGGCGTTCGTCAGGTAACTGCACGCCACCACCGCTTGCAGCCGCACACGCGGATGTTCGTCCGTCGCGAGCGGGCGCAGCAGTTCGAGCGCATTCGGCAATCGTCCCGCCCACGCGCCAATGACGCTCGCCGCGTAGGCGCGTGCGCCCGGCTCTTTGGCCTGCGCCAGTTGCGCCACCAGTTCCGGCGCGATGACCTCATGACTTTGATAAACCCCCAGCGCTTCTTTCAACGCGTGTTCCGAAAGCCCGGCCCGTTGCGTCCACGGCTGCAGCGCCGCCGTCACCACCACCGACGAACGGTCAGCCAGCACGCGCTTGGCTTGATGGCGCGTCCAGCGGTCAGGTGAACTCAAGCTGTCCAACAGCCGCGTCACTGTGGTGTTGGCGAGTTGCGGCGGCATGGTCAGCGGACGGCCTTTCGCCGTGATGCGCCAGATGCGGCCGTGCGTCTTGTCGCGATTCGGATCGCGGAAGCTCGCCTGATAGTGGCCGATGATCGGGTTCGACCAGTCCGCGATGTAGAGCGCGCCGTCGGGGCCGAACTTCGCATCCACGGGACGGAAGCTGCGGCTCGTGCTCTTGAGCAGCGGCGGCAAATCTTCCAAGGCAAAGCCCGCGCCGTCCTCTTTGATCTTCAGCGCCCAGATGGCGTTGTTGAGGTAGCCGCCCGCGATGAGCGCGCCTTGCAGCGCATCGGGAAAATGCGCGTTCCCCACGATGTCGCCGTTGCTGCACTTGCGACCGTTGCCGTTTTTCCAAATCAGCGCGGGCGGATCGTCACGATGCTGCGCCGTCATCCCCGGCACCGGATAGATGTGCGCGTGACTGTTCCCCGCGAGCACGATGGGTTCGCCCCAGTCGTTGAAGACCCAGCCCCACGGATTCTGCGGCTCGTTCGCGGAACCGTAGAAGCCATCGAGCTTCAGTAGACGAGGGCGCAAGCGCCAGACGCCCGCTTGCTCCAATGATGAAATGCCCCACGGCGTCTCGACGTGCGAATGAATGTGCAAGCCCTGGCACATGAACAGTTCGCCGCCCGGCCCCCAAAGGAACGAGTTGATGTTCTGGTGATTGTCGCCCGTGCCGAAACCGCGCAACACCACGCGCCGCTCGTCGGCGCGTCCGTCGCCGTCGGTGTCTTTGAGAAACAACAACTCGGTACCGTGCCCGACGTAGCAACTGCTGTCGCCCACTTCGAGACCGGTCGGAATCATCAGGCCGTCGGCGAAGACCGTCGTCTTGTCCGCGCGCCCGTCGTGATTCGTGTCTTAGAGAATGAGCACCTTGTCGTCGGGTTTCTGCCCCGGTTCGATTTGCGGATAAACGACGCTGCCGATGACCCAGAGCCGCCCACGCGCGTCGAAGCGGATTTGAATCGGCTTCACGACGCCGTTCGTTTCGCTGGCGAAGAGATTGATCTCGAAGCCGTCGGCGAGTTGGAAGGAGGCGAGTTCGGTGGCGGCGTCGGCGGCGTGGGCGGGAATGACGAATGATGAATGACGAATGGAGACGAGCAGCGTCAGGGCGAGGAGGAACAGCCAGCGTTGGCCGGCGAATGCGCTGCGCAACCAAATCGCTGGAATTGTTCCGCAGTCCATAAACGCCGCAGGCCGCCTGACATCATCGTGGAACGGGGACCGGCGGTTTACACCTCGCCATTCGTCATTCGTCATTCGACATTTCATTTCACACCTCCACGCAGTTGAGCAGCCAGCCGTTCCATCTCGTCTTCTTTCGCTCGGATGAGCGGAACAAACTTCTCCATCTCCGCCGGAAACCAGCGCACTTTCGGGTCGCGATGATCGCGGCTGCTGGGCTGGCTGGTGCGGTCGCCGCCGAGGAAGGCCCAGTTCTGCGGACGCCAGTAGTCGAACCACAGCCGGTTCTTCTGCATGACCACGGCGCGGAGATCTTCAAACTGCGGATTGGCCCAAGCACCGGTCGCGCCCACATCGCCCGCACGCGCGGCGACTTCGCCAAAGCCAAGTTGCCGCGCGCCAGCGGCGGCGACGAGCGCGTGGCCGCGCGGTGAAAGTTGCAAGCCATTGTCCGTGAGGCGCGGCTCCTGAACGGGGCCGGGCAGTTCGGAAAACAAATCCACCAATAGCAGGCCGCGTCTTTTCGCCAGCGCGCGAATGCCCTCGGCCTGCACCGCGAGACTGGAGTTGAACGCCGACAAGTCCGGCAACGGCTCACTGGCACGCTCGAACGGCGGCGGCGTGACGAGCACGAGGCGCGGCGTCTGCTTCGCGCATTCGTCGAGCAACTTCTCGTAAGCGGCGATGAAACTTTGGACGGAGTGCTTGCTGCCCAGAACTTCGGTGCGACCAAACTGCAAGACCACCACTGTCGCGCCCGCGCGTTTCAAATGTTCCGCGAGCGGTGGAAAACCAATCTCACGCGGACGCGCGAACACGGTGTCACCTTCCCAGCCGAAGTTGCAGAAGCGCGCGCCGGGAAATTTCACCGCGAGCAACGCTTCGAGATGACCGGTGAATTGCGCCGCTGCGACATCCGAGCCGCCGACGAACGCGACGACGTCATTCGAGCCGAGCGTCAAGGCAGCCGGCGCGGCCGCCAGTGGCGCGGCGCAGCAAAGCGCGCACAGCACGGCGAGGCCGTAAGACAAGCGTGACATGCCGCGATGTTACGCAGCCGCATATCGCTTGCAAAGCCAGAGCGCGTCGCAGTTTGCCAACTTCATCCGTTCCGTTACGCTCCGCGCCGTGACCAATCCGCGCTACAAACCGTTGCTCGCCGCCGCCGTCATTCTCGTGACGGCGTGGGTGCTGGCGTGGGTCGGGATGCGCGTGGCCGACCATTACAAAATGACGGCGGAGAAAATGATCGCCGCCGTCCAGGCGACAAATTTGGAAAAGCTCAACGCCGAAGCACGGACGAAACGTTTGCGCGAACTGGGCGACAAGTTGAATCAACTCACGCCGGACGAGCGCCGCCACGCCCGCGCCGATCAAGAGTGGAACCGTTTGTGGAAGCAGATGACCGACCCGGAGAAGAGCGCGTTCGTCGAACGCACCATGCCATCCGGCGTGAAGCAGATGATTTCATCCTTTGAAAAACTGCCGGAAGACAAGCGCCGCTTCGCCGTGACCAACGCCATCGCCCAGATGCGCGCGCAACGCGAGAGCGGGGCCATGCCGCCCGAGGAACGCGAACCCGTGGACGAGGATTTGCAGGCGAAGATGATCACCACCGGCCTGAAAACTTTTTACTCGGAGAGTTCAGCGCAGACGAAGGCCGAGGTCGCGCCCCTGCTCGAAGAGATGCAGCGGATGATGCAGAACGGACGGTTGTTTCGGAGATGAGCGAGATGAAGTTGAGAGTTGAGAGCCGGAAGCTGGGCGCGGGAATTCATCACCCGCTCGGCGAGGTGGTGGCGTTTCCCCTCACCCCGGCCCTCTCCCTTGGGGAGAGGGAGCCAGTCAGTCAGCGTTCGACAAAACGGGCGCGCTCGGCAGCAGTGAGGCTGAATGCCGTTCTCCCTCTCCTCGGGGGAGAGGGCCGGGGTGAGGGCGAGCCTCCCCAAAACCAATCCGTCCAGTTGTGCGGACA
>JANNGC010000865.1:0-9684 GCA_031380445.1 Pedosphaera sp. | reverse complement strand
AGATCGTAATGGGACTACGGCGTCCACATTTTCAAGCGTTGAAGAACTCGCGGACTCGGCGGTCCGCGCTCCTCGCCTTGTGCTGCCTCGCCGCGCAACTTTCCTTCGCCGCGCCGGAGATTGAATCCATCTCCCCGCTCGCCATTCGCCCCGGTGTGGCCACGGAACTCACGCTGTCCGGCAACGATCTCGCGGAGGCGACACAACTCTGGACGAGTTTTCCCGCCAGGGTGGAATCGCTCGGCGCGGGACGATTTCGCGTCACGACCGACGCGGCCGCTGGTCTAGGTGCGGTGCGCGCTTTCGGATCGAATGGAGTTTCCAATGTCGGTTTCGTCGCGCTCGATCCTCTGCCCGGCAGCGCGGAAGCGAAGACGAACAAGGCGCGCGCAGCGGCGCAGTCCGTGGAACTCGGCAGCGCCGTGGACGGACGCTGCGAGGAATTGAGTTACGACTGGTTCAAGCTGCGCGCCACGAAAGGCCAGCGCGTGCCGGTGGAAATCATCGCCGCGCGCCTCGGATCGAAACTCGACTCCGTATTGCGCGTCCTGAACGCGGACGGGCGCGAACTGGCGCGTAATGACGACGCGCCCGGCCACAGCGGCGACAGCGCGTTGAGTTTCACTGCACCGGAGACGGGCGCATACTTCATCGAAGTGCGCGACGTGAACTACGGCGGCGGCTCCGCGTTCTTCTACCGCCTGCGCGTGGGTGGAGTGTTGCTGGCCTCAGCACGCACGGAACACGGCGCGATGGAAAAAGAACCGAATGACACGCCAGCAAAGGCCACAAAGGTTTCCCTGCCAGGTGAGTTCAGCGGAAGTTTCAGCAAGCCGGGAGATCGCGACCGCTACGAGTTCACCGCGCGCCAAGGCGCGCGCGTGGAATTCCGCGCCGCCACCCGCAGCCTCGGCTCGCCGTGCGATGCGGTGCTGCAACTCGACTCCGCCGATTCCAAACGCGTCGCGCGCTCGAACCCTTCCGCCGCTGAGGAGGGCGCGCTGACCTACTCGTTCACCAGCAACGGCACGTATCGCCTCACGGTGCAGGAAGCCACCGGCGCGCATGGCTCGAACATGATTTACCAAATCACCGCGCGCCCGGCGGCGGGCTTCGCGCTGACGCTGGACACGGACCGGGTGAACGTCGCGCCCGGCAAGACGTTCGACCTCAAAGTCACCGCCACGCGCGGCGACCACAAAGGAGCCATCGTGCTCGCGCTGGAAAACTTTCCCGAGGCGATGATTCTGACCAACGGCGTCATCGCCGAGGGCCAGAGCAACGTGACGATGAAAGTCCGCGCGCCGGAAACGCTCGCGGCCGGAACGTGGAAAACATTTTCCGTGACCGGCACGGGCGTGCGCAGCAACGACACCGCCCGCGTGCGCGCCAGCACCGCCCCGGCACTGCGACGGCAGTGGCCGCTCTTGCTCCACACACCGCCGGAGTTGGACGGCGTGATCGCGCTCGGTGTCACGCGTCCTTGAATCTTGCTGGCGAGAATGACTTCGCTCGCTAACGTCACGCATCCATGAAACACCGCACGTTGCCCAGTCCCGGCCTTAGTTCGCTGCTCACACTTCTTCTCCTGCTCCTCCCGGCGTGCGCGGACACGAATCATCACGTCATCCTCATCACCATTGATGGCGGCGCGGCGTTTTACCTGAAAGACCCGGCGGCTCCGATTCCCACGTTGCGCAAGCTCGCGACGCAGGGCGCCGTCGGCGAAGGGATGCGCGTGTCGAATCCCTCCATCACCTGGCCGAACCACACGACACTCGTCACCGGTGTGCATCCTGAGAAACATTCCGTGCTCTTCAACGGCGTGTTGCAGCGTCCCGGTGATGGCCTAAGCGTGCGGGTGGAAGCGAAGCGCACGAAGGCGCAACTGGTCGCGGTGCCGACGCTCTACGATTTGCTGCACGCGAAAGGTTATCGCACCGCCGGTGTGAACTGGCCTTGCACGCGCGAGTCCGGGACGTTGCACGATGATTTCCCCGACGTGCCCGACACGCTGAACTACACCACGCCGCAACTCGTGCGGGAACTGACCGCCGCCGGCGTGCTGGCGGGGCAGGGGAACACCAACTTCACGCGCGAGAGCGGGCCGCGTCGTGATCAAATCTGGACCGAGGCGGCGACGCATCTCATCCGCACCCGTCCGCCGAACTTCATGATGTTCCACCTGCTCATCACCGACGCGCTGCAACACAAGCACGGGCCGCGCTCGATGGCCGCGTACACCGCGCTGGCGCTGGCGGATTCGCATCTGCGCGACTTGCTGGCGGCGCTGGATCAAACCGGCCTGCGCGCGCACACCACGTTGTTCATCGTGGCCGATCACGGGTTTGAAACTTCCACGAACACGATTCATCCGAACGTGGTGCTGCGGAAGGCCGGGCTGTTGAGCACGAATCTTGTGACTACGAATCCGCCCGTGTTCGCGACGCGCGTGCAGATCATTTCTGAGGGCGGCACGGCGCTGGTCTATTTCACGAACCCGCAGACGAAGGCGCAGGACCGCGTGCGGGCCATCGAACTGTTTCGCGCCACGGAAGGCGTCGCGGAAATTTTGGAGCCGGAAACATTTGCCGCGCTCGGCCTGCCCGACCCGGCGAAGAATCCGCAGATGGGCGACCTCGTGCTAGTGCCGAAACCGGGCTACGGCTTCTCGAATAATTCCACCGGCGAAGAAGCTGTCACACCTGTCACGCTCGCCTCGGGCGGGCTGGGCAACCACGGCTATCTGGCGTCGAACCCGAACATGAACGCGATGTTCATCGCCGTCGGGCGCGGCGTGAAGCGCGGACTGAAGATCGGCCTCGTGGACAATCGCGACGTGGCTCCGACGATGGCGCACCTGCTGGGACAGTCTTTGCCCGCGGCGGACGGGAAAGTGTTGCAAGAAATCTTGGAATGACCGCTCGCCTTGGTGGAGATGGTGGACGCTGCAGGTTTCGAACCTGCGACCCCTACCGTGTGAAGGTAATGCTCTACCACTGAGCTAAGCGTCCACGAGCGGCGCAGAAAATAGTCAGGAGCGAGGGGAGATCAAGGAATTCCTTTGCGCATGACCGGGCCGGAGGCAGGCCGGGCCGGCAAGGGCTCCGTCGCTCTCAGGTGCGCTCGGTTCTGGGGCCGGCCCGTTTCAAGCGCGGCGTCGCGATGGCTCCTGGGATTTTTATCTGGAGCTTGGTTCTCGGCGCTTGGAGCTTTAGCCTCATCCGCATGAGCGCAGTCGCCACTGAACAGATGCCCGATGCCGCCGGCCACTTTGGTCCCTACGGCGGACGTTACGTGCCCGAGACGTTGATGCACCCGTTGCAACAACTGGAGGAGGAGTATTTCCGCGCGCAAAAGGATCCGGAGTTTCAGCGCGAACTGAATTACTACCTGCGCGAATTCTGCGGACGCCCCACGCCGCTCTACTTCGCCGAGCGCCTGACGCGCGAACTGGGCGGGCCGAAAATTTATCTCAAGCGCGAAGACCTGCTCCACACCGGCGCGCACAAGATCAACAACGCCATGGGGCAAATCCTCCTCGCGAAGCGCATGGGCAAGACGCGCATCATCGCCGAGACCGGCGCGGGCCAGCACGGCGTGGCCACGGCCACCGTGAGCGCGATGTTCGGTTTCAAGTGCGTCATCTACATGGGCGCGGTGGATTGCGAACGCCAGGCGTTGAACGTCTTCCGCATGAAGATGCTCGGCGCGGAAGTGGTGCCCGTCCACGCGGGCCAGAAGACTTTGAAGGAGGCCGTGAACGAAGCGATGCGCGACTGGGTCACGAACGTCCGCAGCACGCACTACATTCTCGGCACGGCCTATGGCGCGCATCCGTATCCATTGATGGTGCGGAATTTTCAGCGCGTGATCGGCGACGAAGCGCGGCGGCAAATCTTGGAGAAGGAAGAGCGACTGCCCGACCTGCTCATCGCTTGCGTCGGCGGCGGCTCGAATGCGATTGGCCTGTTCTATCCGTTCCTCAACGACGCCAGCGTGAAGATGCCCGGCGTGGAAGCGGGCGGACTCGGCATCAAGCCGGAGCAGCACGCGGCGCGTTTTCACGGCGGCTCGCTCGGCGTGTTGCAAGGCACGCGCAGCTACATTCTTCAGGACGAGAACGGGCAGATTCAACTCACGCACTCCGTTTCCGCCGGCCTGGATTACGCCGCCGTCGGCCCCGAACACGCGCTGCTCCACGACTCGAAGCGCGTCGAGTATTCCTACGCCACCGACGATCAGGCGTTGAACGCCTTCGGCAAACTCGCGCGCCTCGAAGGCATCATCCCCGCGCTCGAATCCTCCCACGCCATCGCCGCCTGCCTCGAACGCGCGCCCAAGATGTCGAAAGACGCCCTCGTGATCGTGAACCTCTCCGGTCGCGGCGACAAAGACGTGCAGACCGTGGCGGGGATTGTGAAATTGTAACGGAGCGGCGGTGCTCTACTCAGGCCGGTTCAATGATTCTCAGGCTCTCGGCCCCAGATCGGATTTCTGCCCCGATCCGTTTTTTGATTTCTTCCACCTGGGTCAGTCGCTCTTTCTCCAGCCTCGCCTCCACCAGACACTTTTTGATCTGCCACCAGCCAGCATCCCAATGTTCGACTTTGAAGGTCGCGGTTGGCAGGTCTTTGAAGCGTTTGTAGAACGACTTGTAGACGTCGCGCGCCACAGCCAGCAGTTCCTCACAGGTTCCATCGAGTTTCTGCGCTGCCAGCCATTCCGCCATGAAGCGGTTCTTGTCGTCCTGCTTTAGCGACCGGACGATTTCGGAGTCCGAGATTTCCCACTTCCCGACCAGCGCAGTTTTGAAAGGAAAGAAGTGATTCGTGATTTGATACGTCCCGCCCTGGTAGCTGACGTTGCGAAGCGAAGCGGTCTGGTTCGAGTCGGCGAACAAACTCCACACGACGCATTGGCGGATGAAGCCAACGCCGGGCTTCGACTTCGGAATCAAGAACTGGTCGCGGTCATTGAGCCACGTCTTCTTCACGTTCTTGCGCACGGCGTGAACGATCATCGCCTTCTCGAAATTTTCCGGCGTGACCGAGAGCGCGCCTGCGCTCACGTACGGGCCGGAGAGCAGCGCCACGTTGTTGTAGTTCTGTACGTCGTTGCCCTTGCACATGAGCGAGGCGAGAAAGTCTTTCGCCACTCGATCACGGACATCTTCGTTGCCCGCCTTGACGGAAATCGCGCCGCCCAACGGCGGCAGAATTTCCGTGGCCGGCACGCGCTCAATCCACTTGCTCAGGAAGCGGTCGCGGTGCTCGGAGGCGATGACCTTGCGACCGAGCTTGCTCGTGTCGTCGTCCAGCACGGTGACTTCAATCTTCTGCGCTTCGAGTTGCTTCTTCGTGGACAAATCCCAGACGAGGAAGCCGATGGGAAATGGATTGCCGGCCTGGGTGCCTGAGAAATTCGCCGACGAGAAAACAAAGCCGTCCTCGAAACCGAACTGAAAAATCTGGTCGCGAAATTTCTGGTCGTTGTTCGCGTTGACGTACTTGAGCGTGGAGAACAGGCCCAGGTGCGCTTCTTTGCCGGCGAACTCCTGCCGGATGCGAAAGAGAAACTGCGCGAACAATTCGCGCGACACCTCGCCCAGTCCCGCCGCGTGCATCAGCGGGCGAATCTTCGTCTCGCTCACGCTTTTCTTGCTCTCGCCGGAGTAGCCCGCCTTTTGAGCCGTGGCGAAGGGAGGATTGATGAAGATGATCCACTTGATGTCGGGGTTCATCAGGTCGCGCAGGAGATTGTCCGGGCGCTTGCGCTGGCGATCAAAAAGCGACTCGGCATCGAACACGCTCTCCACGTCGTCGTTCAGATAGTCGTATTGGAAAACGGTCGCGCCGGGGAACACGCGCTGGCAGTGCTGCACGTCCTCGTGCTGGAGCGTTGAGAGGTAGATGCTCGGGTAGGCGTCCGCCGGGAGGAACCACTCCAGATTGCCCGTGCCGGCCGCCATGTCCCAGAGGCGGTAATTCTTCGTCCACCACTTTGGGCCGATGACACGCTCCAGATAGCTGTGCGCCTTCCGCGCGAACCCGACCGGCGTGAAGAACTCGCCCGTGAACCGGCGAATCGGCTCGTCCGTCAGTCGGTCCACTTTCGCGAGAATGTTTCGGACGGTGGCGGGTTCGGTGACTTTCTCGTAGTTCGACCAGAACCACTCGTACTCCTTCGGGAGAATTTTCTTGGCCCGCTTTTCCTCCGGCCCGACGAGGAAGACGACTTTGTTTTCCTTGGCGTCGTAGATCGAGCGGCCCTGCTGGATGTCGCACAGGAAGTAGCGCGAGGACTTGGTTCCGTTGCGCACGGCGTCACCAAAGCACTTGTTCCAGTAGTCAAAAACCTCCTCGAAGTTTTCCTCGGTGATCAGCTTCTTCACCCGGAAGTCGAACTCGATCTGGATCGCCCGGTGGTGCGTCAAAGCCTGACGGAACAGCTCGTATTCAGATTCGTCGAGCAAGTCGAACACCTTGATGGCCTCGGTCTCCGGCGACGCGGCGAGATCGGCGACCAGCTTCTCATCCGGCTGGCTGGGCGCGAGTTCCCAATCGTATTTACGCTCGTTGTTGAAATACTTCTGCCACTTTTTGGTCTCCGTGAAAAACGCCTGCCGTGAATCCGCCACGCAAAGCACCGGCGGCACGACCTTGTCCGCGTAGCCGAGACGCAGCCGACGCACGTAGTAAATTACCTGCGCCAGCACGGCGGCGCGGGCTTCCCGCTTGGGCAGGCCGCGCGAGAATTTGAACTCGAAGAATATCTCCGGCGAGTAGAGGTCGTGGTGAAACTCCGTGTCGTAATTCAGACCGAAATGCCCGGCGTAGGCGTGTTTGACCTCCTCCTCGGTTTTTGCCTTGAGCAGTGCCGCGCTGAAGCTGGAAAAGTTTTTCGCCATTGGAGTCTCGCCCGCGCGGCCAGGCGCGTCACCTCGCCAATCTTAGCTGAAGAACCCCCGAATCGTCGCCACCACATGCGCGACGTGTTCGTCCTTTAGTTCGGGATACATCGGGAGCGGCAGGATGCGCTCGGAGGTTTTCTCCGAGATCGGGTAGTCGCCGCGCTTCCAGCCGTGGGTCTCGTACACTTTCTGCAGGTGCAGCGGCTGCGGGTAGTAGATGAGCGTGGGCACGCCGTGGTCGGCGAGGTGTTTCTGCAACGCATCACGCCGGTCGGTGAGCAGCGCATAGACGTGGAAAACGTGAGTGTTGCCGTCCGCCGTGACGGGGAATTCCACCGGCAGGCCCTGCAAGCCGCGCGTGTAGGCGGCAGCGATTTCCGCGCGGCGCGTGTTCCAGCTTTTTAAGTGCGGCAGTTTCACGCGCAGGATGGCGGCCTGGAGTTCGTCGAGGCGTGAGTTGTAGCCGTGCAGGTCGTGGAAGTAGCGGCGCTCAATGCCATGCACGCGCAGCATCTTCAATTTCTTCGCCAACGCCTCGTCGTTCGTCACGACCATGCCGCCGTCGCCGTCTGCGCCGAGATTTTTCGTGGGATAAAAGCTGAAGCAACCGAGCGCGCCGTGACTGCCCACGGGCTGGCCCCGGTAAGTCGCGCCGATGGCCTGCGCGCAATCCTCGATGATGTGAATGCCGCACGGCTTGGCGAGGGCGAACAGTTCGTCGAGCGGAGCCGCCTGCCCGAAGAGATGCACGGGGATGATGGCCTTGGTCTTCGCGGTGATCTTTTTGGCGACCTCGGTCGGATTGATCTCGAACGTGCGCGGATCCACGTCCGCAAAAACAATCTTCGCGCCTACTTGGTAGATGGACTCGGCGGGCGCGATGTAGGTGAATGGAGTGGTGATGACCTCGTCGCCCGGCCCGATGTCCAGCGCGCGGAGGGCGAGCGTGAGGGCGTCCGAGCCGGAGTTCACGCCCACGCCGAACTTCGCGGTGGTGTAGGCGGCGACTTCTTGTTCCAGCGCGGCGACACTCGGCCCCAGCACGTAGTGGCCGTTGGCCAGCGTCTTTTCCACCACGGGCAGCAGCTCGGTTTTCAACGACTCGTACTGCGCCTGAAGATTGAGAAACGGAACATTCATTTAGAGGCGCGAATTCAAGGGGAAGGCTGCGGGCGTTGCAACTGTTGAAAGTGAAGTGAACAGAAATGCCTCAAAGCGAAGCTGCCTTCATTCCCCTGACACTTATTCCTCTGACTTCGTTCCGCCGGTTAGAAAATTAGTCAGGGGAATGAATGTCAGGGGAATGGAGCGGCCCAAAGAATTTGCCAGCACGGACGAATTTTTGACGCGGGAGCGTGGTTTGGACCGAAGTCAGATGTGGCGCATCGTCGGTAATGTTTGGGAACATCGGGAGTCATTTCATGAACGGCGCGTTCCGAAAAGCCTCGAAGCCTCGAACGGTCAGATCCTCAAGTTCCGCAAACAGCGCCGGGTCGGCTGACTTGAAATTGAAGCAGGACTTGCCCTGCATCCGCGCCTTTAGTTCCTTCGACGCGCCTTTGAGTAAATCGGGGCGAGCATAGACCCCCATGTGATGAAAACTCACGTAGGCCTTTCCAACGGCGACCCACGCAATCGGGAATGGCTTCCGGTGGGTCGGATGCATTCCGCCTTCCAAACGGAAACAGCTCGTCGTGTCTTCCGTGACGACCAGACGGCCCGCATGACGCCTGAGGATGTCTCGCAAGGCGGAGAAGACTTCCGTAAAATTCGTCGGCATACGATCTGAGATGGGGTGCTGACAAAGGTGGTTGCTTCTCACTTCCCCTTCGGCATCAGCGCCTTCGCCTCCGGCATCCAGCCTTTCAAATCCGCGATGCGCGTGGCATCCACCGGGTGCGTGCGGAGCAGTTCCATTTGCTGCGGCGCGCCCGCGTTTGCTTTCGAGAAGCGTTCCCAGAAGCGCACGGCTTCCTCGGGATCGTAACCGGCCTTCGCCATGTAGATCAGGCCCACGTGGTCGGCCTCGGATTCATGCGCGCGGCTGAACGGCAGTTCGATGCCGACTTTGCCGAGTCCGCCGAGCGCGACCATCGTGATGGCCGAGTATTGTTCCGAAACGACCTGGCCGCTCACGGCCACGGCCGTCTGCAGCGCCTGCGCCTGACTCACGCGTTCGCCTCCGTGGCGGTTCGAGGCGTGCGCGACTTCGTGTCCGATGACCGCCGCGAGTCCCGCTTCGTTCAACGTGATGGGCAGGATGCCGGTGTAAATTCCAATCTTGCCACCGGGCAGGCAGAAGGCATTCGCCTCCTTGCTCTCGAAGACCACGAATTCCCATTTCGCGTCCGGCATCCGGTCCTTGGCCTGCGCGGCGATACGCGCACCCACGCGTTCGACGAGCGACTTGTATTGCGGGTTGGTGCTGATGGGCACCTCCTTCTTCATCTGGTCAAACGCCTGAAGCCCCATCTGCGTTTCCTCGCCGGCGGAAGTCATGATGAACTGCTTGCGTCCCGTGACGCTGGTGGCGCAGCCGGTGATGGTGAGAATAATCAGCACGGCGCCGCCGCTGAGGAGAATTTTTTGGAGCAACTTGTTCATGCCGCAACGAGAGCAGAAAGTTTTCCGCACGACAAGAGGCGAGGTGACCAATAGGTCAGGCGGCATGAATTATTAGTTCTTAACTTCGAGACTGTACGCCGGGCGGGCTGGGCAGCAACTGTCTTAATTGGTGAGTTGGAAAGAAGAGCTTTTAAGGAGGAGGTTGG
>JANNGC010000807.1:0-7181 GCA_031380445.1 Pedosphaera sp. | reverse complement strand
GGATCGCGGCCCCCGTCTGCCCGCTGAAAATATCGCGCGCCTGTTTGAGCGGTTTCAGCGCGGCGCGGACGCCACGCCCGGCGGCACCGGACTCGGACTGTCGCTCGTCAAAGGCTTTGCCGAGGCGCAAGGCGGCACCGTCGCCGCCGCGAACCGCGCGGGCGGAGGCGCGCTCTTTACCGTGCGGCTGCCGCTCGCCACCATGCCGCCCGTGCCGCCGGAAAAAGAATGAGCGCCGCCGAAAAAACTTTGGTCCTGGTCATTGATGACGAGCCGCAGATTCGCCGGCTCCTGACCATCACGCTCGAAGCGAACGGCCATCGCGCGCTCACCGCCGCGAGCGGGCAGGAAGGTCTCGTGCTCGCCGCGCAGCACCGGCCCGCGCTGATTATTCTCGATCTCGGCCTGCCGGATTTGAGCGGTCAGGAAGTCTTGCGCCGCCTGCGCGAGTGGAGCAGTGCGCCCGTCATCATCCTCTCCGTGCAGGACGACGAGACGGGCAAAGTCGCCGCGCTCGACGCGGGCGCGGACGATTACGTGACCAAGCCCTTCAACACCGGCGAACTGCTGGCGCGGCTGCGCGTGGCCTTGCGTCACGCCGCGAAGCCGGACGAAGCCGCCGTCTTCCAATCGGGAAATCTCGTCGTGGACCTCGCCACACGCCGCGTCACGGTGAACGGAAGCGAAGTGAAATTCAGCGTCACCGAATACAACCTGCTCCGCCTGCTCGTGCGTCACGCCGGAAAAATTCTCACGCATCGGCAAATCCTCCGCGAAGTCTGGGGCCCAGGCCACGACGACCACACGCACTACCTCCGCGTTTATGTCGCCCGCCTGCGCGAGAAACTCGAAGCTGACCCCGCGCGTCCGCAACTCCTCCTGAACGAACCGGGCGTGGGGTATCGGCTGGCGGACGTTTGATCGTGGGGGAGAAATAGTTTCGCCACGGATGAAGTCACCTTGGCACCGACGGGTTGGGGCCGACCAATTCCAGATAGCTGTGGATCACATCACCGGGACTGTTGGTGATGGAGAACAGCAGCCTGGGTTCGCCGAGGATCACTTCCAGCGGCCCCTGATCCTGGAGTGCTTGTAGTTGCGCCTGGAAAGCCGCCTGTTGTGGCGGTCTCTGCACCTGACCTACGGAACGTGTTGAACGAATGGGTTGAAACCAAGTGCTGGAATACTCGCGGGGATCCGCCGACGTGTGCGTGCTGACTTCTCCATCGCTGGCGGTCATCCGCAACGCGAAACCCGGCGGCACTTCTGCCGAATAATCCACGCTGGGGAAATTGGGGAAATAGCGGAATTGTTTGATGCGCACTATCGCCCGGACTTTGACCGCCGCACCATCAACGATTTCCACCGGCAATGGATCGGTGTGCACGAACTCAACGTAACCGACCATGACTCCGCCAAAGCGGTTGGGGATCGAAAACAACTCCAGCGGCTGGCCGGAAATCAGCGTCAACGGTCGCTCCGTCTGGTTCGCCTGCATTTGCGCGACGGCGGCTTGCGCCTCTTTCTCTCCGAACGCGCCCTTGAGAAACCAGGTGAACCCGGAGGACGTGCTCACTGAGTCTTGCTTGCAGAGCACAAACAGATGCGAGTTGACGCCTTGCTTTACACCCTCCTGAGTCTTGACGACCATCCGCAGCGACTCGCCCGGCTGCAAGTAGTTGTCCGACCACACCCCGACAGTCCACACATCCCCTGAAGTGCCGGCCATCTGGTTGGTCGCTCTCGTGAGCACGATGGTTTTGCTCGGGGCGAAGGCGGCGGCGTTGGAAACTGCGGCCGAAGAGTTGGGCGTTTCAATTACCGCAGCGGCGGGCGATCCATTTCGCGGCGACACCGCGTAAGCCAAAAGAATGGCGCCCGCCAAAGCGGCCCACTCAATCCAAGGACGCACCCAGCCCTTCCGTTGAAAGAGCACGACCACGTCCGCCCGGAGCAGCACCTGATTCGTCCACACGAACAACGCGAACCAAAGAACGCCGGCGGTCAGCGCGCCTATCATGCCGTCGGGGCCGGTCAGCGTTTGACCGAAGAATTCCACCTTGGTGGCCGGCGGGAGTTGCAAATTTCCAGACAACGCGACCACGCCGGCGATGGCCACCAGCAGGAACGGCAGCCACAGCATCAAGAGCGCGGTGGCCCGCCACTTCGGGCGTAACCGCAGCAGGCCAATGCCGACGGGCAGGGCGAGCACGCCGAAGTTGAGTTGAATGTTCTGCGTGCGAAAGCTGCTGCTCCCCACATCCCACGCCGCCAGACCGCCCGCCACGATGAACAAGGCTGCCACGACCACCAGCGCTCTCGGTCGCGTCGCCGTCGTGGGAACAGGGCGCGGACTGTCTTCAGTGCGTGGGGATTCAGCGAGCGGTCGCGCCGCCGCCGGAGCCGGAGTCGCGGCGATGTTCTCCACCTGCGTCTTCACCTCGCTCGCGTGCTGATAGCGGCGCGCGGGATCATTTTCCAAGGCGCGCAGCACCACGTCGTCGAGGCGCACGTCGAGCTGGTACTTGCGCGAGGGCGGAGAGAATTTTCCGATGGGCAGATCGCCCGTGAGCATTTCGTAGAACACGACGCCGAGCGCGTAAATGTCCGCGCGATGATCCACGGTGAGCGGTTTCTCGACCTGCTCGGGGGCCATGTAGTGCGGCGTGCCCATGACCTGGCCCTCGGCGGTGAGACGGAGTGAATCCACGTCCTGACCGAGAATTTTCGCGAGGCCGAAGTCGGCGATCTTCACACGGCCCTTGCGATCCACGAGCACGTTCTCGGGCTTGATGTCGCGGTGGACCACGCCCTCATCGTGCGCGTATTGGAGCGCGTCGCAAATCTGCGGGATGATTTGCAGCGCCTCGCGCGGGGCGAGACAACCGGCCTTTGCGAGCTGCCGCAAGTTCGCGCCGTCCACGAACTCCATGATGAAGAAGTGGAGGCTCGGCAGGAGATGGGGGATGGCGTCCGGGGTCTGGGGCGGGGTGCGGCCAAACTCGAAGACGGTGACGATGTTCGGGTGATGGAGCCGGGCCAGCGCGCGGGCTTCGCGGTTGAAGCGTTCTTCAAAATTTACTCCGCCCGCGTTCGTGGCCGGCAAAATCTTCAGCGCCACCACGCGGTCGAGCGCGGGCTGCCGCGCCTGATACACCGCGCCCATGCCGCCCACGCCGAGCAGCGACTGGATTTCCAACTGCGGAAACAGTCTGGCAATTTCCTCCAGCGGCGGCGGCACGAAACGCCCGCCGCGCGCGCCGTCGCCCGATTCAGAGGCCGCGCCCTGCGCAAGCAGACAGGCGGGACACAGGCCGGCCAGCGTCCCCGCTGGCATCGGCTTCCCGCAACTCGGGCATGGCGTCGCTTCAATCACGATGGTCTGCATAACTTCTATTCCTTCCTGTGCAGCCTCAGAAGCGTTTTTCGGCAGGTGTTACTGGAAATGTTTTGCCGGCGGAAAAACCCGGCGCGCAGCGTCGCCCTCGTGGTAGGGCCGCGTTGCGCGCGGCCCCCTATTTGTCTTCGTTCCGGCGGGTCGGTGTACCGACGGGAAAATAATGAGGCCGCGCGCAACGCAGCCCTACCGGGCCGTCGGACGTTCACTGACACGTCCGCGGTCCGTCAGTAATTTTACGGAAACCTCCTCCTGCTTTGACGCGGAAAAGATTTCCGGCATACTCAGGCCACAGAACACCAAAACAAATTATACAGCCATGTCACCTGACCGGATGCAACGCCAGCGGTTCGAACAGAAATACATGCTCAGCGAAGACCAGGCCGTCGCCGTGCGCGCCGAAGTCGCCGCGCAACTCGACCTCGACGAAAACGGAGTGGGCCAGCCCAATTTCAGCTATCCCGTCCACAGCCTGTATCTCGACTCCGCCGATCTCTACACTTTCTGGACCACGATCAACGGCGACAAGAACCGCTTCAAGCTGCGCCTGCGCTTTTACGATGACCGCCCGAACACCCCGGTGTTTTTTGAAATCAAGCGCCGCATGAACAACTGCATCCTCAAGCAGCGCGGCGGCGTGAAGAAGGACGCCGTGGCCCGCCTGCTCAACGGCCAGTTCCCCGCGATGGAGGATTTGGTTTCCAAAGACCCGCGCGCGCTCACGGCGGTGCAAAATTTCGTGCAGCTCACGGATCAGATTCAGGCCGTGCCGCAGGCGCACGTCTGCTACCAGCGCGAGGCCTACATCGATCCGGTGTCGGACAACACGCGCGTGACCTTCGACCGCGACGTCTTCACCGAGCCGCGCCACACGGTGAATTTTGCCACGGCCATGGACCAGCCGAGCCGGCCTTTTGGCAACCGCGTCATTCTCGAACTCAAGTTCACCGACCGTTTCCCGAACTGGTTGCGCTCGCTCGTCGAACGCTTTGACCTCATGCAATGCGGCGCGGCGAAATATGCCGAGGGCCTGGCCGGGCTGCCGGACTTCGGCGTGAGCCACGCGGGAGATTTCCGCGAAGCCCCGCGTGCCGCCGGCCGGCTCGACCCGGACAAACATCTCGCCGCGCAACGCTATGCCTGAACCGGCGGCGGCGCGGCGGCGCATTTGACAGGCACTCCGCGTGCCACCACTGTCGCCGCCTAGGTCAGTAAATAAATGCGCTCACGCCTGAACATCTTCAGTCCGCTGCTCCGCACTTGCGCGGCGGGGGCGCTGCTGCTCTGGGTCGCGGCGCAGGCGCTGTGTTTCGGGCACTGCAATTTTTCCGGCCGCCCGGTCATCTCTGCCCAGGCCTCCTGTCACGCGCCAGCCCCCGCACAAAATTCCGAGAGCGATTCGTGCTGCCCGAAGCCGGGCGACACTTCCTCCGGCAGCTCGGTGTGCGCCACGTTGAAATCCGCGCTGGTGGACAATGATTCTTCCGGCACGACGCAGCCCAACCTCTCTCCGCTTTACACGCTCGCCCTGTTTTCCATCGTCCTCGAAATGACGGCGACCGCGCCGTCCGCGACCGTTTTCCGCCCGGCGGAAAAACACGATTGGGCCTTCACGCCCGAAGTGTTTCTCGGCCCGGCCTTCCGCAGTCACGCCCCGCCCGCTCTCGGTTAAGTTGATTCCCGCCCGCGCCCGCTCGCGCGGCTGAGTTCAACTTTTTTCTCCCCTTCCGCGACCTGTCGTCGCGGATGTCACGCGCCCTCGCGCCTGTTTCCAAAACTGAACTGCTGAGAACCAAAGACATGAAAACGAATTTGATTTTGCCCTTGCTGTGCTGCGCGCTGCTGACTGTGCCCACTCGCGCCGCCGAACCGCGCCTGCTCGACACGGCGGCGCTCGAAGCCTTGCGGATGGAAGTCCGCACCAATCATCCCACCGTGGCGGCGGCGCAGGCGCGGGCCGAGGCGGCGGCGGCGGGCATCCGCGCGGTGCGGCTGTGGGAAGACCCGATGGGCGGTCTGTCCTTTCGCGCGGCGCGTGTGGAGCGGCGGCGCGATGACGGCGACATCGGCGTGATGGCTGAACAAGCCCTGCCGCGTCGCAGGCTCTACGACGCCCGCAAGGAACAGGCCACGGCGGAGCATTCCATCATGCAATCGGAGACACGCGTGGCGGCGCTGAATTTGGAAACACTCGTCGCCCAGGCCGCGCTCGAACTGGCACTGGCCGACGAGGCGCTGGTCATTCAATCGAATCAAATCGCGTGGTTGGAAAGCATGGCGGTCAACGCGCGGGAAAAGGCCAGCGACCCGCAGGCCACGGCCGCCGCCCCGCTTCGCCTCGAAGCCGAAGTCGCGCTGGAACGGCAGCGCTGGGACGCGGCTTCGCGGCGGCGTCTGAGTCTGATGCGGCAGTTGAACACGCTGCTCGGTCGTCCGCTCGATGAGGCGTGGACGCCACTGGTGTTGCCCACGGCGGCGGAGTTGCCGTCGCTGACGAGCGAACTGGCGCGCTTGCCCGTCGCCAATCCGATGCTGCTCGGCCTGACCGGTTCGACGCGGGCCGCAAAGGCGGGCGTGGAAGTTTCGCGACAGGAGCGGCAGCCGGTGTTCTCAGTCGGCGCGGAGTCGTCGGTGTATTCCGGTGGGCGGTTCATCGAAACGCTGGTTGGCGCGAAGATGACGATTCCGTGGGGCAACCGCTCGGTGTATCAGGCGAACATCGACCGTTCGCGGCAGCAGCAGGTGGCGGCGGAAAGTGAATTCGCCGCGCTCGAACGGCGGTTGCGAGGCGAGGCTATCGCCGCGCACACGGATGCGGAGAACGCGGCGCGGCAGGCGGCGGCGTTCACGGATGAAGTCATGCCGCGTCTGGAAAAATCTGTGCAGGCCACGGAGGGCGCGTGGATCAGTTCCAAGGCGACCTTGCTCGAAGTGTTGGAGGCGCGGCGGGCCTTGCTCAACGCGCGGCTCGAACAGCGCCGCTTCCTCGCCGCCCAACGCGCTGCACTCGAAACTTTCCGCTCCATCGTTCCACCCGCGACTCAACCCTGATAATTTTCAAAATGAAAACACTCCCAGCCATTCTCCTGACCCTCGCGGTCGCCGTTCCGGTGACGTGGTTCGCGACGCGCAAATTTCATAGCGGCGCGAGTTCCGCCGCGACTTCCGGCCAGCCCGCCAAGGCCGAGCGCAAGCTGCTTTACTACCAGAGCGCGATGCACCCGTGGGTGAAGTCGCCCAAGCCGGGCCGCTGCACCATCTGCGGCATGGAACTCACGCCGGTGTATGAGGGCGATTCCGGTTTCGACGCGGCGGGCGGCGGCGATGTTGTGCCGCTCACCCAAACCATGATTCAGGTGTTGAACGTCCAGACCGCCGAGGCGCAGGTGCGTCCGCTCAAGAAGACGCTCACGGTCGCGGGCATGATTGACGACAACGCCACGCGGCATCGCGTGCTCGGCGCGTACGTTCCAGGCCGAGTCCAGAAGCTGTATGTGAATTTTGTCGGAGCGGAAGTGAAGGAAGGCCAGCCGCTCGCAGAATTTTACAGCCCGGCGCTGCTGCAAGCCGAGCGCGAGTATCGCTCGCTGACCGGCGAGTTGCGGAAGGGCACGGCGCTGCGGCTGTTGCAAATGGGTTTGACTGCCCCACAAATCGAGGCGCTGACCAACAAGCCTGCCGACCAGTTGACTTCGCAAATCCTCGCGCCTCTGGGCGGTACGGTCGTCGAGCAGAATGTGTATGAAGGCCAATACGTGCAGGAGGGCGAGCGGTTGTTTGAAAT
>JANNGC010000797.1:0-6443 GCA_031380445.1 Pedosphaera sp. | reverse complement strand
GAAGTTGTTTCCGGCTTCGCACAAAGCCCGCGACGTGCGTCGGTTCGAGCCGGTAACTTTGATCCAGCGTCACGCCGCCGAGTGATTTCGTGTACGCGGCGCGCAAGGTCAGGGCGTCGTGCGGCGTCCAGACCACGCCCGCTTTCGGCGCGACCAAATCCTTCTCATCATGCCCGCGCGTCACGGGCGCGCTGCGGAGCAGTTCGGGATAAGTCACGCGGTCGTACGTCACGCCGCCGATGAGCAGCAGCGAATCCAGCGCGCGCCAGTGCCAGTAGCCGTAGCCCGTGACGCGATCCGCCGGCTCGGTGACGGACGCGCGGAAGGGAACTTGCAGCGCGTCCGGCGCGTTCGGTTGCAGCGAATTCTTCCCTGTCACTTCGCCATCCTGATACCGCGCGCCGCCGGTGAAGGTGTGTTTCTCGATCTGCACCAACTGGCTGAGTTCCGCCGTCCACGCCTCGAACTCCTGCCGGTAGCGCAAATCGTAGGTCGGCGATCCCGGCACGAACACATTGTTGCCACTCACCGCGAGCAGCGGGAACGCCGCCTGCAAGTCCGACGCCCTCTGCTCGTTCTCCAAACGTCCGCCGAGGAACAGCGTGTGGATGCCCGGCGACCATTCGTGATGCCAGCCCGCCAGCGCGATGGGCCGCTGCCGCTCCTCGAAGTGATAATCCGGGTCGAGCGATTTCTTCGCGTCGTAGTGCTGGAAATTGTCGCCGCTCTCGTAGTCCTGATACTTGAACAAGAGCATGACGGAATCCTGCGGCGTGAGCTGCTGCTTGATCGTGGTGTACCACTCGATGCGGTCGAGCTGGTTGTTGCGGCGCACGCCGTCGTTGTGCTGGTAATCGAGATCAAGCGCCCACGCGGTGTTGCCGAGGTTGCCGTACTGCGAGGCGAGTTCGCGAATCTCGCCGTCGCTCCGCACCAGCGTGTCGCTGCTCAGGCCCACGCGGTCGCGCGCGAAGAGGCGGCTGTATTCCTGTTGCGAAACGTGCTGCGAGAGCGGCGTCGCGCCGACGGGCGAAAGCAGGTTCGCCAGCAGCAGTTCGCCGAACCACGGCGTCTCGTAGCGCAGATTGAAGCGCGTGGGATCGCGCAGCAGGTTGAATTGCTCGGAGAGAAACTGGTGCGCGGAATAGTTCGCCGAATCGTAGCTCACGGCCCGCGCGGCCTCGTTGAAGCCAATCGCGGACAGCCCGGCGCGATCATAAATCGGCGCGAGGCTCGCCCCGCGCACCGCGCGATCCTCGTCGAGCAACTGGCGCGAGCGGAAGAGCGCGCGGTTGTCGTTGAGCTGAACGGATTTCTCCAACTCATCCACCGCCTCGTTGACGCGATGATTCTCCAGATGCAGCAGCGCGGAGTAGAGCCACGGCGTCGGATCATTCGGATCAAGTTCGCGCGCGTAGTCCAGTTCCTGCGCGGCGAGACGCGCGTTGCCCGCGTCGGTGAAGGCCTTGCCCGCGTAGCTGCGGATGAGCGAGCGCGAGGGCTCGAGAATGGCGGCCATCGCCAGATCGTCGCGGCCCGCCGCGGCGTCGCTGCGCCGGATGCGGACGAGACCGCGCCCGAGCCAGCCGTTGGCGAGCGACGAGTCGAGCGCGATGGCGCGCTCGAAAGACGCGAGCGCATCGGCCGTTTTGTTTTCCGCCGCGAGCAGGAATCCGCGCAGCGCGTGGGCCTGCGCGTTCCCGGGAGAAAATTTCATCGCCTCGTCCACGGCGTCCCGCGCGGCGCGAGTGCGCGCGAAGCTGAACTCCAATTCCGCCAAGCGCGCCCAGCCGAAGCCGAAGCGCGGAGACTGCGCGACGGACTCGCGCGCCGCGCGCAAGGCGGCGGGGAGGTTGTTCGTGGCTTGGTGTGCGTAGGAAAGCGCAAGAAGTTCACTGGCACTGTCGCCGGATGAACGCGCGGACTCGGCGGTCCGCGCTCCGCGCCACGAGTTCGTCGTGCGCGGCGGTGCGATGGCGTCGAGCATCACGCGCAGCGCACGCGCGGCGAAGTGATCCGCCGGGGCGCGGCGCACCAGCTCCTCCGCGCGTTCCACGTCACCGACACTCAGCAGCAACGCCGCGTAGAAAAGCTGGCGTGGTGCGTCACTGAGTTGCGGCGCGTCAGGATGACCGGGAAAATTCTCCAGCGCGCGGCGCAGATCACCATCGCGATACGCCTGCAACGACGCGGTGAAAGCGTTGTCGTTCGCCAGCGTCAGCTCGTCTGCGTCCAGCACGCCGGGATAGTAGAGCCACCATTGCACCACGTTCTGCGCCTGGAGAATCGGTCGGACTTCAATCGGTTTGCCCGCCGTCACGATGCCTTGAAAGCCGCTGGTCACGCGCCGTTCCTCGCCCTCGCGCCGCAACACCACCTCGCCATCAAACATCGTGAACACCGATTCGCCCGTCGCCGCATCCACGCTCACGCTGAACTCCGTCCCCTTCGGCACGGCGACGATCTGTGGCGTCTCGATGGGCGTCGAGGCCGGCCCAGCGCGGTGGATGACGTAGATGTTGCCCTGCGAAATGCGCGCGCCCGGCGCGTTCGTTGGCGTCTTGCGCACAATGACGAGTTCGGTCAGCGCGGCGAGGCGCATCTCGTCACCGTCCACGAAGATGACGGTGGCCTTGGCATTGCGCGCGGTGCGGAGCGTGTCGCCATAATTCAGCTTCTGCGGAATGGCGGCGGTGATTTCGGAACTGCCAAAAGCCTGGTAGCGCACTTGCCCGGCCTTCTCCTTCATCTCGCCCGTCTGATCGCTGGTGCGGACTTCGGCGGAGAAAGTGGCGGTGACGAGGAGCGGAACGAACGCGCACCAGGTGGCGAGCCTCGCGCTGCGAGGCCGGTGCGGTGGAAGCCGATGGTCGAGGAGTAAACATTTTACCGCAGAGGCGCAGAGGCGCAGAGGCGCAGAAAGGAAATAGGGAGAGGAATAATTTCCGGTGAGCACCGCCGGGCAAGCCCGGAGGGCTTGAACGTGAATAGCCCCGGGTCGCGAGGCACGAGCGAACCCGGGGATCATGCCGCCCGAACGGGGCAACCCCGGATGGGGTTGAACTGAATGATCGACGCCGGCCTCGCGGTTCGACCCCTCCGGGGTCGTTCTCGTTCGCACGGATACCCCCCGGTTGCACCGGGGGCTATTCACGTTCAAGCCCTTCGGGCTTGGCGAGGTGCAGCACACCGACACTGGTTCGCACGACCATGTTCGCCACCCCGCCCGTCGCGCGAGCGGAGCTACCACGTTACGGATTTTTTTCAACAGGGAGTTCATGCAACAGTTCGTTGGCCCAGCGCGTGAGCCAGTTCGGGGCGGCCAAGGCGGAAATTTCCGCGCGCAACGTAGGCAGCGTTGCAGCGGACACCGGCTCGGAAAGACGATTCGGAGTGTCGCGGTAGCGCAGTCCGGCCACGGACTCGGCCAGCGCGGGCAGCCACGACGGCGGCTTCTCCATCTCCGCATACACGCTCCACGCTTCGCCGGCGGCGGTCACGACGTAATGCCCGTCCGCGCTCAAGGCCACGCGCGCCACCGGCGACTGCGACGTGATCCAGTCCGTGATCGGCTGCCCGGTGCGCGTGTCCCAGAGGCGAATTTTCCGGCTCGAGGTGCTGGTCGCGAGCGTTGCGCCATCGGGACTGAACTGCGCGCAATTCACCGTCGCATCGTGCATCAACGGATCGCTGACGGGTTTTCCCGTGCGGCGATCCCAGAGCCGCGCGGTGCGGTCGCGCGACGCGGTGGCGGCGAACGTACCGTTCGTCGTCGCGTCGGAGAACGTCACCACGTCGCTGTGCGCGGCGGAATACTTGGCCAGTTCAGCGGCGGGCAGTTCCGTGCGACGGGAAAGAAATTCATTCAACGATGATCCCGGATCGAGTTGCGACGGCAGCGCGCCGCGCCCGCCGAGCATCGTCCACACGCGCGCGCTCGCGCCGTCGGCCAGTGTGAGAATGCGTTGGCCCGTGGAATGAAATGCAGCGTCGGTCAGGCCGCGCGTCGTGGCGGGCGAGGCGGCGGCAAGCTGGCCGTTCTCCGCCGACCACACGCGCGCCACGCCGTCCTCGCAGGCGGTGAGAATCCATTGTCCGTCCGGGCTGAAGCGCGCGGTGTTCACGGCCTTCGGGTGCGTGAGCGCAGGCGCGGCGGGCTGGCCGGTGCGCGTGTCCCAGACCTGCGCCACGCGGTCGCGCGCAGCGGTGACGGCGTGCGTGCCGGTGGCGTTAAACTCCGCATGCAGCACGCTGTCGTCCGCGTGCAAGGTGAAGGTGAGTTCGCCCGAATCCGTTTTCCAAAGCCGCGCCGTGCGATCCGGATCGGTGCCGGCGCTGACGAGCAAACGTCCATCGCGTGAGAAGGCGAGCGCGCGAATGACGCCGCCGCGATGCGCATTCGGGACCGTGATCCAGCCGCCAGCGCGGTCGAGAAATCGCAGCCGCAAGGTGCGCTCCTCGGTTGCGACGGCGAGCCGCCGGCCATCGGGTGAAAGTGCGAACGCCACGATGGCTTCACCGCCGGTGCCGAACTGCGCCGTGACCGTGCCGCTCGCGACGGAGCCGAGCAGCACGGTGTCGTTTGTCACCGCGACAAACTCCAACCCGTTCGCGCCTTCGCGGAACCCGGCAAACGACACCGCCGCGTCCCAAGGGAACTCGTGGAGAAATTTCCCGTCCATGGCGTTCCACAAACGCGCGCCGGATTCGAGTCCGGTGAAGGCATACTTCCCGTCGCGACTCACGGCGGCGGCGAGGACGCGATTGACGCCGTGCGGCAGTTCGAGCGGTGACGCGGACGCGCCGGGACGCGCGAGCGTGACGACCCAGCCTTGCGCATTTGTGCCCGCGACGGCGACACGATCCTCGCCCGCGAAGAAAGCGAGTCCGGCGCCCGCGCCGAGCGGTTCGGTGGCGGGCGCGAGCACGCGGTGCTGGTTCAGGCGGTTGATGATACGGGCGGCGGCGACACGGTTCTCCGGATCATCGCGCAGCACGCGGGCCAGTGTGGCGAGCGCGGCGGCGGGATTGCCGTCGTTGAAGAAATCTTCCGCGAACTGAATTTCCAACCGGGCCTTGCGCTGCTGCGACAGGGTAAAGTTATGTTCCGCGCGCTGCCATTGCCAGGTGGTGCCGGTGATGGCGACGAGCGCGGAGACGAGCGCGAGCGCGAGCGCGAAGGCGAGACGCGGGTTGCGCTTCACCCATTTCGCGGCGCGCTCGGGCAGCGTGGCGGGCCGCGCGAGAATCGGTTCGCCCGCGAGCCAGCGTTCGAGTTCGTCCGCAAGCGCATTGGCCGAGACGTAGCGCGCGTGGGGTTCCTTCTCCAAACATTTCAGGCAAATGGTCGCAAGATCACGCGGCACGGCGGCGTTCAACTGCGCGGGATTCGGCGGCGGCGTTTCGCGGACTTGTTGAATCACGCGCATCAAGGTGTCGCCTTGAAATGGCGGCGTACCGACGAGCAATTCAAACAGCACCGCACCGAGGCTGTACACGTCGGCGAGCGTGGTCACGTCGCGCGTTTTACCCGCCGCCTGTTCGGGCGACATGTAGTGCGGCGTGCCCATGATGGCGTCGGCCATCGTCTCGCCGCTGGTCTGGCCGATGACTTTCGCGAGGCCGAAGTCGGTGACGTGCGGCTCACCCTGTTCGTCGATGAGAATGTTCTTCGGTTTGAGATCGCGATGCAGGATGGCGCGCTCGTGCGCATGCTGCACGGCGCGGGAAATTTTCACCATCAGCAGTGCCGAGTTGCGGAGCCAGTCGTTCCCGCGCTCGTGCGGCAGACGTTTCGCGTTGAAGTCGTGCAAGCTCTCGCCCTCGACCATCTTCATGCTGAAGTAGTGCCGGCCTTCGTGTTCTCCGAGTTCGTAGATGGGCACGATGTTCGGATGATCCAGATTCGCGGCGGCCTCGGCCTCGATGCGGAAGCGGCGGAGGCCATCGCCCTGATCCAGCGCGCCCGGACGAATCATCTTGAGCGCAACGGTGCGGTTGAGTTTTCGGTGCCGCGCGAGATAGACGACGCCCATGCCGCCCTTGGCAATCTCACCGAGCACGGTGTAATCGCCGAAAAATTTCAGCACCGGCTCGGCTGGTTCCGTCGGGGGCGGCACGACATCCGCATCACCGATGCGCAGCGACGCGCCACGCGGCGGCGCGTCGCCGAGGACGTCGTCCGCGCCGATGCGGAGCGTGCCGGCGGGGCGCGGGGTTTCAGCTTTCGCGTCGTCGCTCACGGTTGGAAGACAGAGTTGCATGTTCGCAGGGCTTCGTTGTGAAGACCCTGCTGATGAAAAGGAATCGGGCGGGCGCGGTTACGACTTTTCAGACTGACAACTGAAATGGCCGCGAGAGAACGCAAAGAGCGCAAAGAAAGAGGAGGGGCTGATTTATCCTGCTGCGTTGGTTCCGCCGGCGCTCTCTGCGTTCGTTGCGTT
>JANNGC010000787.1:0-1934 GCA_031380445.1 Pedosphaera sp. | reverse complement strand
TTCCTTGAACGCCTTTTCTACTGCTTCGCGGGTTTCGCCCGTGCGCTTTTGAACCCGGCCCAGCAATTCGTCCCGCTGGCCTTCGACGTATTGAAGATCGTCATCCGTGAGGGTTGCCCATTTCTGTTTCAACTTGCCCTTGGTGATGTTCCAGTCGCCTTTGATTTCGAGTGTGGTCATGATGTTTTTTGTTTTTGTTTATTCCCCTTCGCCGCCGTCATGACGGCAAAAGTGTTCCCGCACTGAGCGGGAATGGTGAAGGCTCGGCCTCGTCGGGGCCGGTTTCTATGGGGTGTTCACCCCCTAGCTCCGTGCAGGAAGGCAACCGACATTCCACGCGGCTGCGCCACCTCGTGTCGGAGGATCAGTCAACAGGCATGAATGATGAAACGTAAGCTGCTCCACGCCTCACCGGCTGGCTGTCCGTTTCCCGTCATCGCCATGGCGGCTTCAGAGGGCGGCTTGCAGGCGCTCTCGGTCATTCTGAGCGGCTTGCCGGCGGACTTCCCGGCCGCCATCGCCATCGTGATGCACCTCTCTCCCCACCATGAAAGCATCCTGGCCGAGATTTTAGACAGGCGCAGTTCTTTGGTGGTCAAGCAGGCGAAGGACGGCGACTTCCTCTGCCCGTCGTGCGTCTTTGTGGCTCCGCCCAATCACCACCTGTTGGTGGGCAAGAGCGGATGCCTCAAGCTCTCCTCGTCCTCGGCGGAAAAGGTTAATTATTCCCGCCCCTCTGCCGAGCCGCTGTTCGTTTCCGTGGCCAAGGCTTACCAGCGGAACGCCATCGCCGTGGTGCTTACGGGTGGCGATGGCGACGGCTCGTTCGGGGTGCAGATCATCAAGGACGAGGGCGGCATGGTCATCGCCCAAGACCGGCCCACGTCACAAAACTTTTCCATGCCGGAGACTTCGATCCAGACCGGCGATGTGGATTTCATCCTGCCGTTGGACGAGATCGGTCCCAAGTTGATCGAACTGGTGGAGCGCAGCGGAGGATTAAAGAATAGCCGGTTGAAAACCATCGGCCGTAACGGTGCGGCCAAATCAGCCAGGCCTCACGCAAAGTCCGCCAAGAACGCAAAGGAATGAGCTCAATGCTTCTTGGAAACTCCCAAGTTGAATCCCAAATCCGGTCGTGGTTTTGGCCCCGGCCCCAGCCAGAGATGATCGTCCCGGCGCGCGCCGCCGTCAGCCCAGTCCCGAAGGGGCGTCATTCGTCAGCCCAGGGCGAAGCCCTGGGTTTGCGTCCAAACTATTTCACCAGCCCTGCAAGGGCGTCACTCCACGCGCCCACGAATGGTTTCGCCCTTTCAGGGCTGGGATTTTTTTGGAGGCGCTACCCCGGGCTTCGCCCTGGGCTGACGAATGACGGCCTTGCAGGCCTGACCGAAGCGCTCCATTGGAATCCCTTGGGGTTGCCACAGCCCGGCCCGGCCTGCCACACCGCGCTATCCAGCCGGAACCAAAGCTGCCAGAGTCACGCGCACCAACTAAGCGCATGAAAAAGAAAACCTCCCCCGCACGCCGTCGCAAAACGCCCGCCAAAGTGGCTGCGGTAGAAACCGCCGTTGCCCCCGCGAGCGCGTCGTTCCCCATCGTCGGCATTGGCGCTTCCGCCGGGGGACTCGAAGCGTTGGAACAATTCCTCGGGCATGTGCCGAAGCAGTGTGGGATGGCGTTCGTCATCGTCCAGCATCTCGACCCGACGCACAAAGGAATCATGCCTGAGCTGCTTCAGCGTGCGACCGGCATGAAGGTCGTCCAGGTGAAGGATCGCACCAAGGTCCGTCCGGATTGCGTCTATGTGATTCCGCCGAACAAGGACATGTCCATCCTGCACGGCGTTCTGCATTTGCTCGAGCCGGTGGCACCGCGCGGGCTGCGGTTGCCGATTGATTTCTTCCTCCGTTCGCTGGCGCAGGATCAGCAGG
>JANNGC010000732.1:0-3419 GCA_031380445.1 Pedosphaera sp. | reverse complement strand
CCGGAGATGCTCGCTCCGCTCGCGCCTCCTTCGTCGGCAGATGGTGGCTCGACGGAGTCTCGCCCCACCGTACTCGCCAGCATCTTCGCGATGCCGAAGTCGGCGACCTTCACTCGGCCCTCTTTATCCAGCAGCAGGTTCTCCGGCTTGATGTCGCGGTGGACGATGCCACGCTCGTGCGCGTATTGCAGCGCGTCGCAGAGCGGCGGGACAATGGCCAGCGCTTCCTCGGGCGAAAGTTTTCGCGAGCGCAGGAGTTGGCGCAGGTTCACGCCGTCCACAAATTCCATGAGGAGGAAATAGAAGCCGCCGGCCTCGCCGAAGTCGTGAATGGTCACGATGCTCGGATGATTCAGCTTCGCCAGCGCCTGCGCTTCCTGCGTGAAGCGCTCGGCGAACTTCGCGTCCTGCACGCGCTCCGGCGCGAGCAGCTTGAGCGCGACCATGCGGTTCAATGATTTCTGCCGCGCCTTGTAAACCACGCCCATCCCGCCGCGGCCGAGGCACTCGATGATTTCCAACTGTGGAAAGTGAACCGCGAGCTGCTCCGGCGTGAGCGGCGGTTGCGCCGCCAGTTTTTCCGCGCCGGGCCGCACCGTCTCCGTGGCGAAGTTCAGCGCGCCGAGACAGCGCGGGCACAAGCCTTCGGGCGCACTCGGCGGCAGCGCGATTCCGCAGCGTGGACATTTCACAGGCGCGGCGCTCATGCGTCCGAGGGCTGTGGGTCAGGCTTCCAGCCGGACGGTTCGGGCCGCATCCTGCGGCCCGTTCCAAGTCGGGCGCGTCCGCTGGGACACGGGGCTGGGAAGCCCCGTGAACCGTCAGGCTGGAAGCCTGACCCACGCGCGCGGCGGGCTTGTTCAGCCTTCATAAAACAAATCCGTTCACGGCCCGCATCATATAGCCGACGCCATAGACCGTCACCAATAACGAAGGCTGGCGTGAATTGTCGCCGAGCTTTTTCCGCAACATGCTGATGTGCATGTCCACGGTGCGCGTGACGGTGCGCAGCGGATCGAGCCGCCAGACGCCGGCCAGCAGTTCGCCGCGCGTCACCGGGCGGCCGGCGTGGCCGAGCAGGCAGGAGAGCAAGGAGAGTTCAAGCCGCGAGAGCTTGTGCCGTGCGCCAGCGGGGTGGCGAATCTCGCTGCGGTTCAGGTCAATCATCGGACGCGCGTCCGTCGTCAGCAAAGTGTTCTGTTTCATCACTCTCTCCTTAAGCATCCGGCGGCGTTCGTTACAAAAAATCTTCGTGGCCGTGGTGGAACTCGTCGCGCTGCGGCTCGCCTGAACGGGCTGACGCGCGCCGATTCCCGCTCCTCACGAGGCACGAGGGAGGAAGGGGGGGAAGTGCGGAGCGGTCGCCGCACGATAAAACCCACCATCATGCGCTTGCGTCCGCCCGCGACTTGTTGAAAATCACGCCATGCCGACCAACCCGGCCAGTGACCTCTACGAAGTAAAGCCGTCGTCCATCCACGGCTTCGGCATCTTCGCCCGCCGCGACCTTCCGGAAGACACGCGCGTGCTGGAATACCTTGGCGAACGATTGACGAAGGCCGAGTCGCTGCGTCGCCGCAAGCTGGGAAACTTTTTCGTCTTCATCGTCACCGAGGAGTTCGACATTGATGGCGCGGTGGATTGGAACCCCGCGCGCTTCATCAATCACAGTTGCGCGCCGAACTGCGACGCGCGCATGGAGGACGAGCGCATCTGGATTATCGCACGCCGCGACCTGCGCGCGGGCGAAGAACTCAGCTTCAACTACGGCTACAGCGCGGACGACTACGAGGAGCATGTCTGCTGCTGCGGTGCGGAGGAGTGCCTCGGTTTCATGGTGGCCGAGGAACACTTTGACGAGGTGCGACGGAAGGAACAGCGCAAGCGCGGGGGGCTGAAACTTTGAACTTTGAACTCAGAACTTTGAACCTTGAACGCAGACGGCGCCGGGCGGGCGTGGCCCCCGTTCAATGTTCGAAGTTCTGAGTTCAAAGTTCAAAGTTCCCCGTCTTCTCAGACCTTCGGCTCCCACCCCGGACGATATTCGCGCGACCACAATTTCTCCGCGCCCATGTCGCCGGTGATTTTTCTCGTGACCGGATCGAAACGCAGCGTGTGGCCCGTGCGGTAGGCGATGTTGCCGAGATGGCAGAGCAGTGTGCTGGTCTGCCCGACGGCGATTTCTGAATTTGGTTTGGCTTCGCCGCGAATGGCTTGCAGGAAATTCTCGATGTGGCTTTTGTCTCCGCCAGGGCCAGTCCCCTGCCCGATTTCTTTGCCCTTGGGATCAAAGATTTTGTAGCCGGTGCCGATCTGTTCGAGCGAACCGCCGTCGCCATACCACGTCACGAAGGCCAGGTTCTCCCCGCCGCGCGGCGTGCAACTGGCCCCGTCCCACAACAGGCCCTTGCCGGCGAAATCGTAGGAGGCAAACGTGGTGTCCGGCGTCTCCTGATCGTCGTTGAAGTGATAGCGCCCGCCGGTGCAGGCGATGCGCGTCGGATAGTCCACGCCCAGTCCCCAGCGCGCCACGTCGAGCGCGTGCGGGCCGTTGTTCGCCAGTTCGCCGCCGCCCCAATGCCAGCGCCAGTGCCAGTTGTAGGGAATCAGGTTGTCCACGTACGGACGCTCCGGCGCCGGCCCCTGCCACATGGAATAATCCAAATTCGCGGGCACAGGCACAGGCTTGCCGCGACCGATGGACGCGCGCGCGTTGTTGTACCACGACCGCGCCGAGCGCACTTCACCGATGGCGCCCGACTTCAATTTCTCAATCGCCTCGATCACGCCCGGCCAACTGCGGCGCTGGTTGCCCATCTGCACCACGCGCTGGTGTTTGCGCGCGGCGGCGACCATCAACTCGCCCTCGTGCGCGTTATGCGAGCCGGGCTTCTCGACATACACATGCTTGCCCGCTGCGCAGGCCATGATGGCGGCGGGTGCGTGCCAGTGATTCGGCGCGGCGATGAACAGCGCGTCCACGTTCTTGTCGTCGAGCACGCGGCGAAAATCCTTCACGGCCTTCGGCGGCTTCTCGGCCGTGGCGAAGGCGGCCTTCTGCGACTTGGCCATCCGCTCGTCGTCGATGTCCGCGATGTAAGCGATCTCGACATTGGAGATTTGTTGCAACGCCTTGACGTGATCCGCGCCACGCCCCAGGCCCATCACGCCCACGACGAGTTTTTCGCCGGGACTTTTGCTCGTCTGCGCGCGGGCCACGAGCGGCGCGGCGGCGAGGCCGAAACTGAAGACGGTGGTGCGTTTCACGAAGTCACGGCGCGTGTGCTGGGTGTTCATGCTGTTCTCGGACGATGGAATGACAGCACATCATCAAAACGGCGGAGGACATTTTGGACTGCGGCGGCAGAGCGGAGCGGCGACGCCGCTTTTTTGCCTCACGCCAAGAACGCAAAGGACGC
>JANNGC010000076.1:0-6026 GCA_031380445.1 Pedosphaera sp. | reverse complement strand
CGCGCTCAACCCGGCGAAGCTGAAAAACTTCGAGATGGACGAGGCCCGCAAGCGCGTGCGGATCACTGTGGCCCCCGATCAGTTGTCGCTCGCCATCGGCAAGCGCGGCCAGAACGCGCGGCTTACCTCGAAGCTCACGGGCTGGCAGGTGGATATCGAGCCGGAAGAAGTCACGATTGTCGGCTTCGATCAGCAGGTGGCGCTGGCGGTTCAGGCCATCGCGGCCATCCCCGGTGTGACGGCGGAACAGGCGGATGTTCTCGTCCATCATGGCTTCACGAGCCTGACGGATTTGCTGCAAGCCGAGCAAAGCGATTTAGCTGGCATTCCCCAGATTGCCGAGCAAGCTGCCGCGCTTTTCGAAGCGGCGCGTGCCGAGGCCGCCCGACGACAGAACAAGGTCGGTGAGGCCCAGACGCCTGTAGCGTGATTTTATGAAACCCGGTTTCGCCAAACTGAGCATGTAATCGCAATGAACATTGCGATGACATACCGGGTGCAGAAAAACTTATATGCCCGTTCGTATTTACGACATAGCCAAGCAACTCGGTCTCGAGAACAAGGAAGTTCTCGTCAGGGCCAAGGAACTGGGCATTCACGCCGCCAAAGTCCCGTCCAGTTCGCTGGACAAGATCACCGCTGAATTTCTCGTTGAACAGCTCGGCGGCAAAAAGGTCGCCGAGGCTCCCGCCCCGCCGCCCGCGCCCGCCATCGTGGTCGTCCATGAACCGCCACCGCCACCGCCGCCCGTCGAGGCAGTTGCGCCCGCTGAACCGGAACCCGTCGTCGCGGCGGAACCCTTGTCGCCACCGCCGGTCGTTGAACCCGTGCCCGTGATCAGTGCCGCGCCTTCTGCGCCCGTTCCTGAATTCAAAGCGCCGCCGCTCGCACCGCTCGCGCCGCCAACTCCGCCGAAGCCGCCGGAACCTTCGATCCCGAAAGTGGGCGAGAAGGTTGGCTCCATCGTGCTGCCGCAGCGTCCGCGTCTGGGTGACAAGATGGGTTCGGTCAAATTGCCGCCGCCGCGTGACGGTGGCCGTGATTTCGGTCGCGGTGGCGGTGCTGGTCGCCCCGATCAGCGTGGTGGCGACAATCGCGGCCAGCGTCCCGGCCAGCCGCAGTTCGGCCGTCCGCAAGGCGGCTTCCCCGCGAAGCAGGCCGCGCCGGCCAAGTCCGCGCAGTCGCAAATCCAACTGCCCGACAGCGCGCCCGTCATCAGCATCAAGCCGCCCATCGTCGTTCGCGAACTCGCGGACCAGATGAAGCTCAAGCCGTTCAAAATCATCGCCGACCTCATGGGCCTCGGCGTGTTTGCGAACGTCAACCAGGCCATTGACGAAGTGGTCGCGCAGCGCGTCGCCGCCATCAACGGCTTCAAGCTCGAAGCCGAGAAACGCGAACGCGGCGGCGGCATCGTCCACGCGCCGGTTAAGAAGCTGGAACTCGACATCGAGGACAAGCTGGAAGACCTCAGACCCCGCGCGCCCGTGGTCACGATCATGGGCCACGTTGACCACGGCAAGACCTCGCTGCTCGACGTGATTCGCAAGGCCAACGTCGCCTCGGGCGAAGCCGGCGGCATCACCCAGCACATTGGCGCTTACACCATTTCGTTCCCGCACCCGGAGCGGAAGGGTGAGTTGCAGCAGATCACTTTCCTCGACACGCCCGGTCACGCTGCGTTCAGCGCGATGCGTGCACGCGGCGCAAACGTCACCGACCTCGTCGTGCTCGTCGTGGCCGCGAATGACGGCGTGATGCCCCAGACGCTCGAAGCCTTGGCGCACGCGCAGGCGGCGAAAGTTCCGATCCTCGTGGCCGTCAACAAGATGGATCATCCGAACGCGAACCCGATGATGGTTCGCCAGCAGCTCGCGGAAAAGGGTCTGACGCCCGACGACTGGGGCGGCGAAACCATCTTCGTGGACGTCTCCGCGCTGACCAAAGTGGGCGTGGACAAGCTCCTCGAATTGATTTTGCTCCAAGCCGACTTGCTCGAACTCAAGGCCAACCCGACGCGCCGCGCCAAGGGCAACGTCATCGAGTCCGGCCTCGAACCCGGCGGTCCGACCGCGACCGTGCTCGTGCGCAAAGGCACGCTGCGCCGAGGCGACGTGATTTTGTGCAGCCAGTTTTACGGCAAAGTCCGCGCGCTGATTAACGAAGAAGGCAAACGCCTCGACGAAGCCGGTCCGTCCGTCGCCGTGAAAGTTCTCGGCCTCAACGGCGTCCCCGAAGCCGGCATCGAGTTCACCATCTTGGAAAACGAGAAGGCCGCGCGCGAAGAAGCCGAGCGCCGGGAAATGCAGGCCCGCAAGGAAGGCCACGAATCCACCGGGCCGAAAGTCTCGCTCGAAAATCTTTTTCAACGCCTGGATGCGCAGAGCGCCAAGGTGCTCAAGATCGTCGTCAAGGCCGACACGCAAGGTTCCGTCGAGGCCATCGCCGACGCGCTCAACCAGATTCAGTCCGACAAGGTCTCGCTGGAAATTCTCCGCGACGCCGTCGGCACCATTACCGAGTCCGACATCCTGCTCGCGTCTGCATCGAAGGCCGTCGTGCTCGGTTTCCACACCCGCGTGGACAACGGCGTGGCCGACATCGCCAAGCGCGAGGGCGTGCAGCTCAAGCTCTACACGATCATTTACGAACTCATTGATGAGGTGAAGCTCGCGCTGGCCGGCCTGCTTGATCCCATTCTCAAGGAAGTCATCACCGGCTCGGCGGAAGTGCGGAAAATCTTCGAGCTGTCCAAGGGCGGCAGTGTCGCCGGTTGCGCCGTCACCACCGGCCGCATCATTCGGGGCAAGGTGCGCGTCATGCGGCGCAAGAACCTCATTTATGAGGGCGTCACGCAGTCGCTCCGCCGGTTCCAGGACGAAGTCAACGAAGTGCGGGCCGGCATGGAATGCGGCATTCGCGTCGAGGGCTACAACGACTTCCAGATGGGCGACACCATTGAGTGCTACGCCGTCGAGAAACTCGCGTCCAAACTCTGATCGTCACGGAGGCCCCATGCCCACACTCCGAATCCTGCGCGTCGCAGAATTGCTGAAGCGCGAAATTGGCGAGGCCATCCGCCGCGAAATTCCCGTGGCGCAGGCCGGCCTCGTCTGCGTCAACGACATCAACGTGTCCGGCGATCTCAAGACGGCGCGCGTTTATCTCAGCCTTCTTGGCACGCCCGAGCAGAAGAAAGTCGCCGTGGATTTGCTGAACCACAACCGCGTGCGCATCCAGATGCTCATGTCGAAGTCGGTGGTGCTGAAGCAGACGCCCAAGATTAAATTCTTTTACGACGAATCGGTGAACCGTGGCAACCGCGTCCTCTCCATCATCGAAGAATTGGAAAAGGCCCTGCCCGTCGAGCCGCCGGAAACGAAGGAGCCATGAAGCTCGCGCCCGTCATCGTCCGCCGCATCATTGACGCGCTGCGCGAGGCGCGCACCATCTGCATCGTCGGCCACATCCGGCCCGACGGCGATTGCGTTGGCTCGCAGCTCGGCCTCGCCCTCGCGCTGAAAAACGAAGGCAAAAAAGTAACGGTGTGGAACGAAGACGCCGTTCCCCAGAAGCTGCGTTTCCTCGACGCGGACAAAATGTTCGCCAAACCGCACGCCGGCGAGAAGTTTGACTGCGTGGTCGCCACCGACTGCGCCAGCTTCGAGCGTCTGGGCAAATGCCGCGATCACATCAAGACGCGCCAGATCTTCATCAACATTGACCATCACACCAGCAACACGCGCTACGCGGACATCAACTGGGTCATGGGCAAGGAGCCTTCGAGCGGGGAACTGATCTACCGCCTGCTGCGCGCCGCGAGCTGGCCCGTCACCAAGCCGATTGCCGACTGTCTGTTCACCGCCGTCTCGACCGATACCGGCTCGTTCCAATATCCCAGCACGCGGCCCGCGACGTACCAGATTGCCGGAGATTTGGTGAAGCGCGGCGCGGACCTCGCGAAAATTTGCGACGAAGTTTATCAAAGCTACTCGCTCCAGCGCGTCCGCCTCCTGCGCCACGTCTATAATTCCTTCCGCCTGACCCACGACGACCAGATCGCCTGGTTCTGGCTCAAGCAAAAAGATTTCAACCGCACCGGCGCCGAGCGCAACGACACCGAGGGACTCATCGAGCACATCCGCGACATCGAGCCGGTCGTCGCCGCGTGCTGCTTCGAAGAAATGGAACCGAATCTCGTCCGTCTCAGCATGCGTTCCAAAAACGGGAAAGTGAACGTGAGCGAAATTGCCGGACTCTTCGGCGGCGGCGGTCATCCGGCGGCGGCGGGCGCGCGCATTGTCGGGACGCCTGTTTCCGTCCAGCGCCGCGTCCTCGCAGCAATCAAGAAGGCGTTGGATAAGAAGGGCTGAGCAATCCGTCTGGACTGGGCTGCTTCACGGAAGCGCCGGCCCGTGCTTTCCCGGATGTTGTTTTGAAAAAATCTCCTGCCGCTCTCGTTGACGGCGCGGCTAACAATGCTAACTTTGAAGACATGAGCGCCAGCAAATCGAAATCAGAACTGTTTCAGCAAACCATCACCGTCCGGGCGTCCGAGACCGTCCACCTGCTTTGCCCCACGTCCTTCCGCATCCGCAAGAACGGCCTCGAATTCAAGACCACCACCGAAGTCGCGTTGTGGACTGAAATGACCGTGGATTTGCAACTGCCCGGCACGAAGTCCTTCACCTGTGGCGGCGTGGTCGTGGCCAGCCGGGGCAGCCGTCACGCGGGCTACGATGTCTCGCTCGTCTTCACCAGCGTCTCTGATCAGGCGCAGCAGCGGCTCAATGATTTTTCTTCTATCGCTGCGATCTCGGTGCGTGCTTAGAATTCCCGCATGGAAGTTTTTAACCGGATTCTGAAGGCGGCCGTTGACGCGCACGCCTCGGATTTGCACATCAAAGTCGGCGGGCCAGTCGTGCTCCGCATCAGCCGCCAGCTCATCGCCATCGAGGCGCCCATTCCCACCGTGGAATGGATGGATAACGTCATCACCCACATTCTGCCGCCGCACATGAAGGAGCACTTCGCAGTCAAGCGCGAGGCGGACTTCTCCTACTTCATTCACGGCATCGGGCGGTTCCGCACCAACGTCTTTCAACAGCGTGGCGAAATGGCGATGGCCATGCGTTACGTGAAGAACTCGGTGCCGGACTTCGAGCATCTCGGCCTGCCTCCGATCATGCGTGAGATCGCGGAATCGCCGCGTGGCATCGTGCTGCTCGCGGGCACGACCGGCTCGGGCAAGTCCACCTCGCTCGCTGCGATGATCGAGCATGTGAACGGCAATTTCCGCAAACACATCGTCACGATGGAAGACCCTATCGAGTACGTGTTCGAGGACAACCAGTCCATCATTGAGCAGCGCGAAGTCGGTCTCGACACGGAAACTTTCTACACCGGCCTGCGCTCCGCGCTGCGTCAGGATCCCGACATCGTGATGATTGGTGAAATGCGCGACTCCATCACGTTCGCCGCCGCCATCAATGCCGCCGACACGGGCCAGATGGTTCTCTCCACGGTTCACACCACGAACGCTTCTTCTTCCGTGGGCCGCGTCTTGGATTTCTTCAAGGCCGATGAACGCGAACAGGTCCGCCGGCAGCTCGCCGGAACTTTGAAGGCCGTGATATGCCAGCGGATGGTGCCGACGCTCGACGGCAAGATGGCGCCCGCGTGCGAGATTATGTTGAACACGCCCATCGTGCGGAAACTGATCGAGGAGAACCGCCTCGACAAACTTTCCGTTGCCGTCGAGACCGGCCACGACGACGGGATGCAGGATTTCAACAAGGCGGTGCTCGACCTCTACAACGCGGGAAAGATTTCCAAGGAAGAGGCGATGCTGAAGGCGGGCAACGCCGCCGCGCTGGAGATGAACTTGAAGGGCATCTTCCTCACGCAGGGTAGCCGCATTTTGGGCTGATCGCGAAGCGCGGACTTTCCAGTCCGCAGCAAGCATCTCAGCAGCCAGGTGTGGGATGGGCCGGAAACGCGCCGACATTCGTGCGTTGCTGCGGACT
>JANNGC010000075.1:0-18003 GCA_031380445.1 Pedosphaera sp. | reverse complement strand
AGGTGCAGACGGCCGAAATCGAACGGCTTTGGTCCGAGTTGCATTACGTCAGTCACGACGCGCTCAAGCTTGTCGATGCCTTCGAGCAGCTCTGGCAATTTGCCACGCAGGACGCTGACCCTAGTGCGTTCACGCCGATGCGCGAGCCAATCAAGCAACGCGCCGAGGAGTTCAAGAAGCTGCTGGTGGACACGCAACCAAAACACCTCGACGCGGTGCTGAAGTTTGCCGACAGCGCGTATCGTCGTCCGCTCGCCGACGCGGAGAAGGAAGAACTGCGCGGATTGTATCGCAAGCTGCGTTCAGAGGAGATTCCGCACGACCAGGCCATCCGTCTGACGATGGCGCGCACGCTGGTGGCTCCGGCGTTTCTCTATCGCGCCGAGCAGCCGGGACCAGGCGACAAAGCCGGGCCAGTGAGCGATTGGGAACTGGCCACGCGCCTGAGCTACTTCCTGTGGTCATCCGCACCGGACGCCGAACTGCGCGCCGTCGCCTCCAGCGGCAAGCTCCGAACGCCCGACGTGCTCGCCGCGCAAACTCGCCGCATGCTCAAGGACGCTCGCACGCGGCGGCTGGCGACTGAGTTTGCCTGCGCCTGGTTGCACGTCTATGACTTCGACGAACTGGGCGAAAAGAGCGACCGGCACTTTCCGACTTTCACCGGACTGCGCGGCGCGATGTACGAGGAGACGATTCGTTTCTTCGCCGACCTTTTCCAGAATGACGGCTCGGCGCTGAACATCCTCGATGCGGATTACACGTTCCTGAACGCCGACCTCGCGAGGCATTACGGCATCACGAGCGTGAAGTTCAGCGGCAGCAACGACTGGCAGCGCGTGGAGGGCGTGAAGAAGTTCGCGCGCGGCGGCATTCTCGGTCAAGCCACGACGCTGGCGAAGCAATCCGGCGCGTCGCGCACCAGCCCCATCCTGCGCGGCAACTGGCTCTGCGAAGTCCTGCTCGGCGAGAAACTGCCGCGTCCGCCGAAAGGTGTGCCGCAGCTCCCCGAGGACGAGGCGACTGAGACACTCACGATGCGCCAGCTCACCGAGAAACACAGCAGCGAACCGAAATGCTACGGCTGCCACCGCCGCATTGACGCGTTTGGCTTTTCCCTCGAAGCCTACGACGCCATCGGTCGCTTCCGCGATCACGACCTCGGCGGACGCTCCATCGAAACTCAGGCGAAGACGACGGACGGCGCGGAGTTCGACGGTCTCGACGGTCTGCGCCAATACCTGCTGACCACGCGCCGCGATGCGTTCCTGAAACAATTCTGCCGCAAGCTGCTCGGCTACTCGCTTGGTCGTGGCATCCAGCTTTCCGACGCGCCGTTGATTTCCGAGATGAATGAGGCGCTGAAGGGGCACGACTACAAGTTCACCGCCGTCGTCGAGACCATCGTCCGCAGCCAACAGTTCCGGGAAATTCGCGGTCGCGAAATGGCGCCCGATGAGTAATCTGCGTCACAACGTCCAAAACTGAACTGACTATGAGCAACCACACATTCTCCCGTCGCACGTTTCTGCGCGGGGTCGGCGTCACCATGGCGCTGCCTTGGATGGAATCCCTCACCGTCTGGGGCGACACGCCGCCCGCCGGGGTCAAGCCCGCCAGTGAAGCGCCCGTGCGGCTGGCCGTGCTGTTTTCCGGCAACGGCTTTCACTCGAAGGAATGGTGGGCCAAAGGCGAGGGCAAGCAGATGGAACTCGGCAAGGTGCTCGCGCCGCTGAACGATTTCCGCGAGAAGATGCTGTTCGTGCGCGGCCTCTACAATGACGAGTCCACGAAGGGCAACATCCACAGCTCGCAGACGGGTAATCTGCTTTCGGGCGCGCCGCTCGCGTCCGGCGGGGAGATTCGGTCGGGCACGAGCATTGATCAGTTGATGGCCCAAACTTATGGCCGCTCGACCAAGGTGCCGAGCCTCGTGCTGGGCTGCGAGAAGTCGAACCCGTCCGTGCATAAGAATTACTCGATGCTCTACAGCTCGCACATTTCGTGGAGCTCGCCGACCACGCCGACGCCGCTGGAGGTTTATCCCGCGCTCGCCTTTGATCGGCTGTTCAAGGACGAGGTGAGCAAGGGCGACAAGAGCGTGCTCGACGCCGTGATGACCGACGCGAAGGACTTGCGCCGTCACATCAGCGCGAACGACCAGCGCAAGCTCGATGAGTATCTCGACTCCGTGCGCGACGTGGAGCAGCGCATCGAGAACGCCGGCAAGAAGGGCGAGTTGCAAGGCTGGCGCCCGACGCTCAGCGCGCCGAACATCCCGCGTCCTGCCGACGGCATTCCGCAGGACATCGCCGAGCACATGAAGTTGATGTGCGACATCCTCGTGCTTGGGTTCCAGACCGACACCACGCGCATCACGACGCTCAAGCTGAACAACGATCACAGCTCGCTGCGCTTTCCGAACCTGGGCGTGGACTACATGATTCACCACCTGCTTTCGCACAGCGACACGGCGGACTGGCTGAAGGTGAACCAGTTTTTCCTCGAACAGGTCGCCTACATCGCGCGCAAACTGGACGGCATTCAGGAAGGCAACCGCACGCTGCTCGACAACACGATGCTGATGTATTGCTCCAGCATGATGACGGGCAATCACAACAACGATCAGCTTCCCGTCGTGCTGCTCGGTGGGGCCGGTGGGCGCATCAAAGGTGGGCGCATCCTCGAATACAAAGGCAAGTCCGAGCGGCAGATGTGCCGGCTCTATCTCTCGATGATGGACAAGATGAACGTGCGCCCGCCGAAGTTCGGCGACGCAGCGAAGGCGTTGGAAGAGGTCTAGTTCCGTGGCCGAAGACCACCGACGGGAGACTGGAAAGTCTCCCAACCTGCCGGCTGGCAAGTCGGCGTTAAGGTCTAATTTCTGTTGCGTCCCGCCACCCTCCGGCTTTCCAATTTCCCCATGACCATCACGCTTCGCGACCTCGCCAAAATGATTGACCACTCGTTGCTGCACCCAACGATGACGGATGAGGACGTGCGGAAGGGTTGCGAACTGGCGCGGAAATACGACGTGGCGACGGCGTGCGTGAAGCCCTACTCGATTCCGCTCGCGCGCGAGGTGCTGGCCGGATCGAGCGTGCTCATCTGTCCGGTCATTGGTTTCCCGCACGGCAACAGCACCACGACGATCAAAATTCGCGAGGCTGAGGCGGCGGCGCAGGCGGGCGGCGCGGAGATCGACATGGTCATCAATATCGGCAAAGCACTGGGCGGCGACTGGACTTATGTGCGCGACGAGATCAAGGCCATCAACGACGTGGTGGTGGCGCATGGCGCGATTCTGAAAGTGATTTTCGAGAACGACTATTTGCAGGACGCGCACATCATCAAGCTTTGCGAACTCTGCTCAGAGATTGGCGTGGCCTTCGTGAAGACTTCGACGGGCTACGGCTTTGTGAAGCAGGCGGACGGCTCCTACAACTACAAGGGCGCGACCATTGAGCACTTGAAGCTGATGCGCGCGAACTGTCCGCCCAGCGTCCAGATCAAGGCGGCGGGCGGCGTGCGGACGCTGGATGATTTGCTGCTCGTGCGCTCGCTTGGCGTGACGCGCATCGGCGCGACGGCCACGGCGGCGATGCTGGACGAGGCGAAGCAGCGCGGCATCGGGGAGACGCCCATGACGATGGAGAGCGCGTCGAAGGGACTGGTGGCGGGCGGGTATTGAGCAACGTGCCGCCAGCGTCTCGCTGGCGGAATCAGCCTGCCGCGCCAGCGAGACGCTGGCGGCACGTTAAAACAAAAAAGCGGCAGTCTTTCGACTGCCGCTCTCTCGTAAAAAAACCGCGCTTACTTCTTCTCGGCGCGCTTGGGCTTCGCTTCGACCGGCGCTTCTTCGCCTTTGCGGCCGCGTTTCTCGCTGACGCGGCCACCCTGCGCGGCGGCTTCCGGCGTCGGGAGCGGATGGTCGCTTTCCACGCGGACCTTCATCGAAGTCGAGACTTCGGCGTGGAGGCGCAATTGCACTTCGTGCTCGCCCAAGGTCTTGATGGGCGCGTCGAGGTGAATCTTTTTCTTGTCGAGCGTGATGTCGAACTGGGTCTTGAGCTGGTCGGCGATGGTGCCGGATGTGACCGCGCCGAACATCTTGCCGTCGTCGCCGGTCTTCACGGTGATGACCGCGATGAGCTTGGAGATGCTCTTGGACAGCTCGTTCATCGTGTTGAATTCGTGCGCTTCGCGCTCGGCCCGGCGCTGGCGGAGGGCTTCGAGACGGCGCTTGTTCGCGCCGCTGACCGGAATGGCGAGTCCCTGCGGGTAGAGATAGTTGCGCGCGTAACCGGCGGCGACCTTCACCTGGTCGGATTCACCGCCGAGTCCGGCGATGTTGTGAGTGAGAATGACTTCAGTCTTGGGCATAAATTTATTGCAGGTTGCAGGTTGAAAGTGACAGGTCAGAACGGAACGTCGTCGCCCTCGTGCGGCGGGACATCGGCATCCGCCGCTGGAGCGGACGGAGGCGCAGGACGGGACGGACGCGGAGCTGAAGGTGCGGACGGGGCCGAGGGAATGCCGCCAGCGCCGCCGCCTTCGCGATTGCCGGAATCGAGAAATTGAAAATTGTCGAGGATGACACCGAGCTTGCTTTTCTTCTGCCCGGTCGCCTTGTCGTCCCACTGATCCAGCTTGAGGCGGCCTTCGATGAGGATGGGGCGGCCCTTTTTCAAATACTGGCCGATGGTCTCAGCCTGACGGCCAAACGCATCAACATCCACGAACGTGACTTCCTCTTTCGTTTCGCCCGCCTCGTTCGTCCATTTGCGATTGATGGCGAGACCCAATTTGGCAATGGCCATGCCTTTGGGCGTGTAGCGCAACTCGGGGTCGCGCGTCAGGTTACCCGCCAGAATGACTTTGTTGAAATTGGCCACGGCTGCCTCGCTGGATTACTTCGCCACCACTTCCGCGACCGCGTTGGCCTCGGTGAAGAGGACGCGGAACACGTCGTTGTTCAGCGCGAACTTGCTGCGCAGCGTCGCGATCACCGTCGCGCCCGCCTCGAAAATGACGTTGACGTAGAAGCCGGACGTGTGGCGCTTGTCGGCCACGCGGGTGAAGGCGCGCTTTTCCATCTTCTGCACGGTCTCAACCTTGCCGCCCGCCGCCGTGATGTCCGCCGAGATGGCGTCAATGATGTCTTTGACGCTTTCTTCTTTCGCCGCCGTGTTCAAAATGAACAAACCTTCGTATCGTTTCATGCTTCTTTCTGGTCGGAGCTTGCGGCTCCGTTAAATCGATTCATTGCCTTCTCAATTCCCTCCGCGACCCGGCACTCGGCCTGATCCGCAGCCCGCTGCAAAACTTTTTCCAAGAGCGGCGCTTCGTCTTTGCCGAACTTGCCGAGCACATGGCCCGTGATTTCCCGCCGTCCGTCCTGACGCCCGATGCCCACTTTCAGCCGCGCAAACTCGCGCGAGCCGACATGCTGCTCGATGGACTCCAGTCCATGATGCCCGCCGCTGCTGCCCTTCGGCTTCAGCCGGATTTGGCCGAACGGCAAATCCGCGTCGTCCACCACCACCAGCAACTGCGCGAGCGGCACCTGATAAAAATTCAGCAGCGCCGCCACGCTCTGCCCGCTCAAATTCATGAACGTCTGCGGTTCGGCGAACAGAACCTTGCGACCGTCTCGCTCCGCTTTCGCCACCCGTGCGCTGAACTTCCTCTCGAAGTTCCAACCGGCTTTCGCCCGCTGCGCCAGTTCCTCGACGACGAGAAAACCGGCGTTGTGCCGCGTGCGAACGTATTCCGCACCCGGATTTCCCAAACCGACCATGAGAAACAAGCTCTCCATGCCGGGCCGGGCCAAAGCAACGCCGAGGCGTTACTTCTTCTTGTCTTCCTTCTTGTCGCCAGCGGCCTTGGCCGGCGCGGCACCCTTGGCCGGCGCTGCTTTCGCGTCGCCCGCCGTGCCATCTTCTTTCTTTTCCTTGATCATCTCAACTTCACCTGCGGTGCCGGCAGCGGCAGCGGCGGCCGTCTCTTCAGCTTCCGTCACCGGAGCTGCGACGGAGAAGACCACGTTCTTTTTGTCACCGAGGAATTCGACGCCTTCGATGGCCGGGATTTCACCCAGGTGAATGGACTTGTCGATTTCCAGCGCGGACACATCCACGTTGATCTGCTCGGGCAAATCTTTCGGAAACGCACATACCCGGAGTTTGAAAATGACGCGTTCCAGCGTGCCGCCGCCAGACTTGACGCCGACCGCCTCACCCTTCGGCTCGACAGGCACGAACACGGTGACTTTTTCATTCTCCGCAACTTCGTGGAAGTCCACATGGAGGATGGTGCCGCGCAGCGGGTGATGCTGAACGTCCTGCACCAGCGCGAGGCGCTTGGGCTTCGCATCGCCTTGCACCGAGAGGTCCACCAGCACGTTCTCGCTGACGGAGTGGTGGATCAGGCTGTCGATCTCCACCTGGTTCAGTTCGAGGTTCTGCGGTTGCACGGCCCGTCCGTAGATCACGGCGGGCACGCGCTTGGCTTGTTCACGCAGTTTCTTCACTCCACCGCGGCGGACAGCCGTGCGGGGAAACGCATTCAATGGCACTGATTTCATTCTTAAATCTTTCTTACAAAAGGCTAGCTGGTGCGCCCGCCCTTAAATTCAAAAAGCGAAGTCACCGACGAATTGCTGTGAATTCGTTTGATGGCTTCACCCAGCAAACCCGCCACCGACAATGTGGTTATTTTCACACCGTCGATTTCGGGGCGGCAGACGGTATCAGTGGTGATTAGTTCGTCAATGTTCGATTTTCGCAATCTTTCAATGCCCAAGTCATTGAGCAAAGCATGGGAAACACAGGCCAGAATCTGCTTCGCCCCGCTCTTCTTGAGCAGCGCCGCCGCCGTGGTCAGCGTGCCCGCCGTCTCCGTCAAATCATCCACGAGCAGGATATTTCGCCCGTCGATGTCGCCGATGATGCCCATCGATTCCACCTCGCTCGCGCTCTTGCGGCGCTTGGCCACGATGGCCAGTTCCATGTCCAGCGCCTGCGAATACGCGTAGGCCATTTTCAATCCGCCCACGTCCGGACTCACCACGATGAAGTTGCTCAAGTCCTTCGTCTTCAAGTACTCGTAACTCACCGGCGCGGCGTAGAGATGATCGACCGGGATGTCGAAGAAGCCCTGAATCTGCTGCGCGTGCAGGTCCATCGTCAGCACACGGTTCGCGCCGGCCGTCACGAGCAGGTTCGCGACGAGCTTCGCGGTGATCGGCACGCGCGGCTGGTCTTTGCAATCCTGGCGCGCGTACCCGTAGAACGGCAGCACCGCCGTGATGCGGTGCGCGCTCGCGCGCTTCAACGCATCAATCATGATGAACATCTCCATCAAATTGTGATTCGTGGGCGGGCAGGTGGACTGCACGAGGAAACAATCTTCGCCGCGCACGTTCTCTTCAATCTTCACGAAGGTCTCGCCATCGGGAAATGCGCTCACCGTGCTCTGGCCCACTTCGAGGCCGATGCTTTTGGCGATGGCTTCCGCGAGGGTGCGATTGGACGTGCCGCAAAAAATTTTCACAGGTGCAATGGGTTCAGAGACAACAAACGCCACCGTTCGGGTGGCGACGAGGCGCGAATCTAAGCAGCGGCAGAGGTGTGGCAAGAATGATCTATTAACAACCCATCTTAGTGGGGCAGGCGTCCCGCCTGTCTCCGTCCGATAGCCGTCCCGGCTGTCGGAGAGAGCCACCAGCCGGGACGGCTGCCCCACTACGGCGCGGCACGACTTCTCGCAGCGCGAGAAGTTCCACCTAGCACACGGTTCCCGCTTTCGCCGTCCATGAATTTCAACTTTACTCCGCGCGTGTTGCCCATCGTTGCGTTTATGCGCCGGGAGCGTCGCCGTCTTTGGCCGCCGCTCTTTGTCGCCATGCTCGCGCTGCTCACCACCGGCTGCGACACCACGCGCTATTACCGCCAGGCCATCGCGGGCCAGTATCAGATCGTGGCGCGGCAGGAGAAAATTTCTGAGCTGCTCGCGCGCACGAACACGCCGCCGGAACTGCGCGGAAAATTAGAACTGGTCTTGCGCCTGCGCGAATTCGCCGAGCACGAGCTGCATTTGAAGACCGACGGCCACTACGCGAAATACGCCGACCTCGGCCGCCCGTTCGTGGTGTGGAACGTCTATGCCGCGCCGGAATTTTCCGTAGAGCCGAAGCGTTGGTGGTATCCCGTCGTCGGCAAACTCAAGTATCGCGGCTTCTTCGCCGAGGCGGACGCCCGCACCTGTGCCGCGCAACTGGCGAACGAGGGCTGCGACGTGCATGTCGGCGGCACGGAAGCCTACTCGACGCTCGGCTACTTCAAAGACCCGGTGCTGAATACCTTCATTCATCACCCGCCGGCGGACCTTGCGGAGACGCTGTTTCACGAACTGGCGCACCAGCGTCTCTTCGCCAGCGGCGACACGGATTTCAACGAAGCTTTCGCCACGGCGGTCGGCGAGGAAGGCGCGCGCCGCTGGCTGGCGCAACATGGCGACGCGACGGCGCGCGCGGAGTACGAGTTGGATTTGCAACGGCAGCGACAGTTCGTGGCCCTGGTGCTGAAAGCGCGCGAGGCGCTGAAGAAAATTTACGACGAACCCACGCCGGACGAAGCCAAGCGCGCGGCCAAGCAACAAGTCATCGCCCAACTGCGCACGGACTACGAAGTGTTGAAAGTGAGTTGGAATGGCTACCGCGGCTACGACGCCTGGTTCCAGCGCCCGATCAACAACGCGCGCCTGAACACGGTGGCGACCTACTTCACGCTGGTGCCTGCGTTCCAGCAATTGCTCGCGAAGCACGGCGGGGATTTGCCCGCCTTCTACGCGGAAGCGAAAGCCGTGGCCTCATCGCCGAAGGCCGGACGGCACGAGAAGCTGATTGCGACGGCGAATGCAGCGCGGCCCGTAGCCGCCGACCGCCGTTGAAGTTTGAAGTTTGGGATTTGGAGTTTGCCCCGCCCGCGTCTTTCCTTTCGCGCCGCGCCGTTCTTCCCGTAATCTTCGCCCGGAAATGGAACTGCCTTTTCATCTGCAACACTCGGACCTGCGCGACCTCTACGCCAAGGTTGTCGCCAACGAGCGCCTGACCGAAGCGGACGCGCTGCGGCTCTTCGAGAGCAAGGACTTGAACGCGCTCGGCGCGATGGCGGACTTCGCGCGCCAGCGCAAGGTCGGCAACCGCGCCAGCTACATCGTCAACCGCTACATCAACTACTCGAACTACTGCATCCTCTCCTGCCAGTTCTGCGCCTTCTCGAAGAAGAAGCGCGACGCGGACGGCTTCCAGCTCACCACCGAGCAGATCGTCGAGAAGGCGCGCGAAGCGTTGCGCCTCGGCATCACTGAGTTGCACATCGTCGGCGGACTGCATCCGTCGCTGCCCTTCAGCTACTACACCGACATGCTGCACGCGCTCAAGGCGCTCGACGCGCGGCTCCAACTCAAGTGTTTCACCGCCATTGAAATTCTCCACCTCGCCTGGCTCGGCAAGCGTTCGGTGGAACAAACCTTGCGCGAGCTGAAAGACGCCGGCCTCGCCTCGCTCACCGGCGGTGGCGCAGAAATTTTCCGCAAGGAAGTCCGTGCGCAAATCGCCAAGGGCAAAGAGTCGGCGGAAGAATATCTCGACGTGCATCGCCAGTGGCACCGCCTCGGCGGGCGCAGCACCTGCACCATGCTCTACGGCCACGTCGAGACGCTCGCGGACCGCGTGGATCATCTGCGCCAGCTCCGCGCGCTCCAGGACGAGACGCACGGCTTCACCGGCTTCGTCCCGCTTGCCTATCAGCCGGACAACAACCTGATCGAAGTGAAGCACGCGCCCACGGGCTTCGACTCGCTCCGCACCATCGCCGTGAGCCGCCTCTACCTCGACAACTTCGATCACCTCACCGCCTACTGGGTCGGTCTCGGCCTCAAGCTCGCGCAAGTCGCCCTCAGCTACGGCGCGGACGACCTCCACGGCACCATCATCGAGGAACACATCTTTCACATGGCCGGCGCGAAATCACCGCAGTTGCAAACCGAAGCCGCGATGCTCAAAGCCATTCGCGAAGCAGGCCGCACGCCCGTCCAGCGCGGAACTTTCTACGAGCCGATTAAAATCTGGGAAACCGATCCGCTGACGGAACCGGCTTCCTTGCTGGTAAAATCCAAATTGTTGGAAGACAACCTGGCCACGGCATGAACTCATCTGACGAAACACCCAAGCTCCGCATGGCCGCGCCGGAATCAGCGGAGCAGCTCGCCCGGCGCGTCGAACGCGACCGCCTCACCACCGAGCGGCAGCGCGAGCAGGAACTCGAACAATCGCTCAAGCCGTTCCGCGTGGGGTCGGTGCCGTACCTCAACGCCGTGCCCGTCACGCGCGGGTTGGAGGACGAGATCAAATTTGTCACGCCCTCGAAGCTCGCCGAGATGCTGCGGCGCGATGAACTCGATGCAGCGCTCGTCAGTGTCACGGAAGTTTTGTTCCACGACCGCTACGACGTGCTGGATGGCGTGGCCATCGCGTCGCTCGGCGAGGTGAAGAGCGTATTCGTGGCGCATCGTTATCCGCTGGCGGAGGTGCGCGAGATTTTTTGCGACGCGGCGTCGCTGACGAGCGTGAACTTGCTCAAGGTGCTGCTCGCCGAACGCGGCATTCAGGCGGAGTTGATTCCGCTGCCGGACTACGAGATCGCGCCGAGCTGCGACGCGGTGCTGCTCATCGGCGACCGGGCGATTGATTTTCTGCGCGCGGAGCATTCGCATCAGATTTGGGATTTGGGTTCCGCGTGGTTTGATCTGACCAAGCTGCCGTTCGTGTATGCGGTGTGGGCCTTGCGACGCGGCGTGGAGAACAAGGAACTGCGTCGCCGCCTGCGCGAGGCGAAGGAGTTCGGCGTGGACACGCTCGACCACATCATCCGCACGCGCACGGAATACGATCTCGACTTCCGCCAGGATTATCTCGGCTGGCACATCCACTACCACCTCGGCTCGGACGAGAAACGCGGGCTGGCGAAGTTTGCCGAACTGCTCCGCAAGCACGGACTGGGGCCGGTGTTCGATCCGAAGTACGTGAGTTGAGGTTGGGCGCAGGCGGCGGGTCAACCGCGCTGCCAGTTCCATTCGAGAACCCGCCGCGTGGCCGGCGTGACCTTGAACCGCTCACCAATGCGCGCGCCTTCGATCCAGAAAATTTCCCCGCCCTCCGTGGTCGCGAGCAGCAACTCATGTCGGCGCGCGCGAGGAACTTTCTGGTTCGTGAAAAAATCCTGGAGCTTCATGGACTGCTTCATGCCAATGGGTTGGAAACGATCTCCTTCGCGCCAATGGCGCAGCGTGATGTTCACACCCACGGCATCCGCGTCGAAGAACTCGGTGTGGGCGCGTGGTGGCGGAAGCGTGTGGCCAGTGGCGAAACTCCACATCAGCACCGCCGACTCGCAGGCCGTGCGGCCCGCGCGCGTGCCGAGCGTGACCTGCGCCTGGCCGGAATAGAACTGCGTGAACCGCACGGGCCGCGCCTCGATTTCCCCGCTCGCGCGGCGGCGGCAGATGAAGCCGGCGTGCAGCGTGAGCCATTCGTTGACGTGCGTGCGGAGATGCTCGACATGCTCGAACTGCGGCACGATGCCGTGGCCGAGCAACCCGATTTGAATCACGCGCCGTTGCAGCGCGATGTGCAGCGCGTCGAATGCCTCGCGCCGTTTCGACTTCAACCACGCGATGGCTTCGAGCGTCACGAACTCGCCCTCGTCGTGAACCAGTTCCATCGAGCGCAGCACCGCGCGGTCGAGGGCGGGCGCGAAGTCGCGGCGCAGGAGCGGGAGCAATTCCTGGCGAACACGGTTGCGCGGAATGTCGAGGGACTGGTTGCTCGCATCCTCACGGAACGCAATCTTCCGCGCGCGCGCAAACTCCACGAGCGCGGCCTTGCTCTCCCCGAGCAACGGTCGCAGCAGCGCGATGCCGTTGCCGAAAGAAGATGGCGCAGTCCACTCCATGCCGCCGAGTCCCTGCGTCCCCGCGCCGCGCAGCAGACGAAGAAAAAACAGTTCCACCTGATCATCCGCGTGATGCGCGAGGAAGATGTGGCGCGCGCCCAGTTTCTCCGCCGTCGCCGCGAGGAACTGATGGCGCAACTCGCGCGCCGCCATCTCCACGGAAATTTTTCGCGCGGTGGCGAACGCCCGCACCTCGCCCCGCTCAGAAACAAACCGCAGCCCCAGCTTCTTCGCCACGCGCGCCACGAACTGTTCATCCTCATCCGCATCGCGCCCGCGCAACTGATGGTTGAAGTGGGCAACGGTGAGTGGCCAGCGGTGCCTGGGCGCGAGTTCCGCCAGCGCGTGTAGCAGCACCATCGAATCCACGCCGCCCGAGACCGCGACGAGTGCCGGTGCGCCATCAGCGATCAAGCGCCGTCGCGCGATGACCTGGCCGAGACGTTGGAGCAGATCATTCACAAGTGGAGTCTCTGCGGGGCGCTCAACCGAAGCCGGCTCTCGCAAACATCTCGCGATGTCTTCGTCCCTCGGTCCAAGGCTGTGCTGCGCATGGAGCTTTGATAATCAGCCGCCTGTGCGGGCGCAATCTTCCACTGCAACCGGGCTTTTTTAACCGCTGATGGACGCTGATAAACGCTGATGTAGACCAAGTGACGATTGTCTTCGGTCGGCGCGACCTTGGCGCGCGGCATTGATGCCGCTTCAACATTCTCCGGTCGGAAGCATTGGAAACTATTCGTGAGCCATCGCAGGGAGCAGCGTGAAGCGGCCTGAAGGCCGCGCTCCTTCCCCCTTTTCATCAGCGTTTATCAGCGTGCATTAGCGGTTCAGTTTTCCCGGACATATTTGCGGAGGATGCGGAGGTAAGGCGTGTCGGCGTTCACGCTCGCGCGGAGCACGGCGCGCAACTTCTCCCGCAGCGCGAGCCAGTCCGCCGCTCTGAGCGTCTCCAATTCTCCGTCCGGGTTCAGCCGCATCTGCGCCAGATAGCGGAGAAAATCCGGGAACCACTCCGGCGGCGGCCCCGCGCCGGGCGGGAGCACGTCCCACACGCGCGCGGTCTTGTCGTGCGACGCCGTGACGATGCTCGTGCCGTCCGGGCTGAACTACGCATTTCTCCCAAGTCCTCGCAACGGTCCCAGTTCGTATGGCCCCGGTTTCGGATCGCAAATCCTGATGCGGGCGCGGCGAAATTGACTGCGGCACCCAGGTCGTGTTAGATGCCTCTCAATGATCGTGACCGTTGATGAGAGACGCCGCGTGGCGCTGCCGCAGCCTGTCCAACCTGGCGATACATTTGACGTGGAACCGGCCGGACCGGCGGGCTTCGTGCTGACGCGCGTCGAACAACCGATCCAGCCGGTGCAACTCCAGCGTAAAGACGGCTACTTGGTCGCGGTTTCACGGCATGCCATCACTCAAGCTGCCACCCGGCAGGCGCTCGACGAGTTTCCGTGACCTACCTGCTCGACATCTCGGTGCTGCTCGCCTGGCTTTGGGATAAACACGAACACCATCGGCGTGTCCTGTCGTGGGAGGCGGGAAAAGTGTGGCCGTCTGTCCGCTGACCGAACTTGGCTTTCTGCGCATCTCCACTTCCAGTGCGTTTGGAGCCACCATGGAGCAAGCGCGCGAAATGCTTGAGGATTGGTTGCGGCAAAGGCCGTCCCAGTTCATCCCTTGCGACGCCCGCACTTTGGATGATGCCATGGCCCCGACAAGCGGCCGGACGACGGACTTTTACTTTGGCAATCTGGCCACGGCCCACTCGATGATGTGGGTCACGTTGGATGAGCGTTCCGGTCACCCCGCCGCGTTTGTGATTCCGGCACTTCTGACCAGCCCGCCTGCCGCGCCGCCCGGTTCGGCTTGAGCACAGCTTGCTGCTCTAGCCCATCCCGCATCAGCGTTTATCAGCGTGCATTAGCGGTTCAGTTTTCCCGGACGTATTTGCGGAGGATGCGGAGGTAAGGCGTGTCGGCATTCGCGCTCGCGCGCAGCACGGCGCGCAACCGCTCCCGCAGCGCGAGCCAGTCCGCCGCTTTGAGCGTCTCCAATTCTCCATCCGGGTTCAGCCGCATCTGCGCCATGTAGCGGAGAAAATCCGGGTACCAACCGGGGGGCGGTGGGTTCTCTGCGGGCGGGAATATGTCGGCGAGCACGCTGGCATTGGGCAGATCAGATTTGGCGAGGCTGAGAGCAGCTTCATCCAGGAGGCGACGAATCTCGTCCGCTCGGCCCAGGCGATTAAGCGTGTCAATGAGGTCGGCCAGCAACCGCAAGGTCTCCACATGGCCGAAACCGTGTTTGGCGCGCACACCTTCATAGACTTCCTGAAAGGTTCGGGCGGCTTCGCTCACATGGCCTGCCTGCATTTGGCAGTGGGTCAGGCTGCGGACGGCCCGTAGTGTGTCCGGGTGGGCCACTCCAAATTTATTTTCGCGCAATCGTTTGCTTTCGCGCCAGCGGGTTTCGGCTTCGTCAAGCAGACCGGCTTTGTCAAGCGCCGCTGCATACGCTTCGAGAGCAATCAGGGTCAAACCGCTGTCGGCGCCATTCACTCGGCTGCGGGCGGCGTGCGCGGTCTGGAAAAGCGGCTGTGCGTTGGTCCAGCGGCCGGCTGACTGGTAGGTCCGGGCCAGATCCACCATCACACGAGTGGTCTCATTGTCATCGGGACCAAGAGTGCGCTCGCGGATCTGAAGGATGCGTTCCATCAGCGGAATGGCGGCGGCGTGTTCTCCCATAAGGTAGTAGGTGAAAGAGAGACCATTGAGGAGGTTCAGGGTTTCCAAATCCTCGGAACCAAAAGTCTTTTCGGCGAGTTGCAAGGCTTGACTGAAAGTTCGGATGGCGTCGGAGTAACGTTTCGCATCACGGTAAGCGACACCGAGAGCGCCTTGCAGGCCCAGGCTTGTGTGCGCACTGGTCCCGAACACATTGGTCGCCTGTTGCCATGCGGCTTCCGTCGCTTGCACGTAATCGGCAACCAAATTGGCACCTTGGTAGGCGGTGGCCAGCCTGGTTAGCGCAGCCAACAACAAGTTAGGATCGGTCTCAGGCACGCGCGCATAAAGAACTTGAACTCGCTCCAACTGTTTGACGGCTTTGGTCGGTTCACCGAGCAGAAGATAGGAATCGCCCAGCGCTTGGCGGATGGCCAGTTCGACTACGGGTTGTCCTCCAAAGCTGCGACCGATGGCTGGTTCAGCGGCGTCCAAGGCTTGGCGGACGGTGACATCGTGGCCCAGTCCGCCGGCTTCGCGTGCAGGCCGTGCTACCTGAATGACGCGAGCTAGTAAGAATTGCTGAATCGCCCTGGCCTGCTGCTCGGCCTGCAAGGCGTGGTCGCGCTGCGTTTCCATTTCACGACGGGAAGCGGCTTCAGCGCGAAGGGCGGCATTGGCTTTGCGCTGGTTCACCCAAGCCAACACGCCTCCCGCGATGGCGAGCAGTGCGAGTACGGCGAAAGCTCCGGCAAGTTTCCGCAGGCGCGTGACGCGCAGGCGGTTGGCAACAGCGTTGGCTTCGGACTCCGCGCGAGCGGCAGCTTCACGCGTGAGGCGCTCCTTCTCCGCAATTTCAGCACGACGTTGTTCCAGTTTGAAAAGCCTCTCAGCCAAATCTGCGGCACTGGCAAGGCGGCGCGCGGGGTCGCCGTCCACGCAGGCGGCGATGTCTTCGCGCAGGAGCGGGTCGGGGATGTCGCGTTCCCAGCCGGGCGCGAGCGGGCGCGTGGAGTCGGCGGTGAGGAGTTGATAGAGCAGGACGCCGAGTCCGTAGATGTCGCCCTGCACGGTGTAGGGTTTGCCGGCGAGATATTCGGGCGGGCTGTAGGTGGGCGTGCCGGTGCTGTGCGCGATGGTCGCGCGCGTGAAGCCGGCGGCGGTGACGCCGTGCTGGCCGAGCACCGCCGGGTCCGCCAGCGTGCCGATGCCGAAGTCCACCAGGCGCGGGCGCGCGGTGCCGTCGGGCGCATCGAAGATCAGGATGTTGGTGGGTTTGATGTCCTTGTGCAGCACGCCAATGCTGTGCGCGGCGGCGAGTGCCGTGGCAGTGTGCGCGACGAGGGCGATGCGTTGCGCGAGCGGTATGGCGGCCAGCCCACCCTGCCTTTCCGCCCATTGCAACAGGTTGCCGTGCGGGGCGAGGTCGCTTTCGAGATAGAAGGGCGGTTCGTCGAGCTTGAGTTCGTGGAAGCGCACGATGTCGTCGCGGTCACCGAGGGCGGTGCGGAGCAGGCGCACGAGGGTGACTTCGCGTTTGAGCGCGCGCAGGCGCTCGTCGTCGAAACAGAACTTGAAGGCGCGGCGCTGGCGGAGCTTGGCGTGTTCGCCGGTCCACACTTCGCCGAAGCCGCCCGCGCCCAACTGTCCGATGAGCTTCCAGCCGGGGCGTCCGGGAATTTCCAAGCCGATGGCCGGACGCCAGCCCAGCGTTTCCTCCTCGCCGGGGCGGATGGCACGCTTGGCCTTCTCGCCATCAGGCGGCGGCGTGAGCGGAGCGAAGCCTTCCGCGCCGACCTCGAAGATGTCCATCGGCTCGTCGCGGCCTTTGAGCAGGTACGGCCCGTGCGCGAGCCAGCGCAGCGGCGGCGTGGCGTGGCCCGCGACCGCCGGATGCTCGCGCAGGAAGTGCCGCGCTTCATCGAAGGGAAAGCGGGTGAGGAGAATCTGTCCGCCGACGGCGAGGCTCATCACGCGCGCCGCGAGGTCCGCCGCCGGGGCCACGATGCCGCTGCCGCCCTCGGCCAAGAGCGCGGTGACTTCGCCGGCATGAATGCCAACGCGGGTGGTGAGTTGAATTTCGCCCCACGGGCCGGCGCGCATCGCATCTTGAAAGAGCAGCGCAAATTTCACCGCCTCAGCCACGCTGCCCGCCTCGGCGAAGTAGCCGTCGCCCATGTTTTGCAGGATGCGCAGGCCACGACACTCGCGCACGACGCGCTCGAAATGATCGTTGTGAACTTGCAGCGCCGCGCGGTACGCGGGAACGCCGTGACGACCTTTGAGATCGGTGGAGCCGACGATGTCGCTGAAGAGCAGGATGGCGAAGCGCGTTTCCAAGGCGGGCGGCGGTGGGTTGTGGTCGGGTGCGGGCGTCATGAGTTGCTGTGCCTCGTGTAGCACGGCCGAGGACGACGGGGCAATTGGCAACTGCGGGGAGGACGGGTGCATCTCGACAGGGTTCTTGGCCCCACCTGGGAGCGCCGGCATCCCGGCCAGCGCGAAGGGATGCTTGGATAAGAAACGCGCTGTGCTGGAAGCAGGCGTGCCCAAGTGGAGCCGGTGTTCCACGCTGTTGCCATCGCGGCGTGCGTCCTGTTCAATCCGCGCATTCCATGAAATTACTCATTCGATTTTTTGCCGTCGCCGTCTGCGCTGCGGTCCTGAACGACTCGTTCGCCGCCGAACGCGCGCCCATCAATCGCGCCGTGGGCGAGAACAAAGCCACACCGCCCAGCCGCATCAAGGCGCTGAAGGATTTCCAGGTCGAGCTGCTCTACTCCGTGCCCGGTGGCGAGCAAGGTTCGTGGGTGAATCTCTGCACGGACCCGAAGGGCCGCATCATCGCCAGCGATCAATACGGCGGGCTGTATCGCTTCGCGCCGCCCGCGCCCGGCCAGCCGCTTGACCCGGCGAAGATCGAAAAGCTGCCGACGGAGATTCGCGCCGTGAACGGAATGCTCTGGGCCTTCGACGCGCTCTACGTCGCGGTCAACGATTACGAAAAGAAGATCGACAGCGGCCTCTATCGCATCACGTCGTCGAAGGGCGACGACACGCTGGACAAGGTGGAGAAGCTGCGCGCGATGAAGGCGCAGGGCGACCACGGCGTTCACGCCATCCTGCTTTCGCCGGACAAGAAGTCGCTGTTCCTCATCACGGGCAACGGCACCGCGCCGACGGAAGCCAGCTCGTCGCGCGTGCCGCTGCATTGGGGCGACGACCACCTGTTGCCCCGGATGCCGGATGGGCGCGGC
>JANNGC010000694.1:0-1514 GCA_031380445.1 Pedosphaera sp. | reverse complement strand
CAAGCTGATCCCGCTCAAGCTGGGGTTCCTGATCAATTTCAACGAAGCCCACCTGAAGGACGGCATCACCCGAGTCGTGAATGGTCAGGAAGGCAAATCATTCTTCCCCACTTCGCACTCTTCGCCGCCTTCGCGCGACACTGAAATCACTTAAGTTATGGCCTCAATTCTCCTTCACAGCACGAATGGTAAATCGCCCGCGGTCAATCTGCGCGAGGCGTTGATGATGGGGCAGGCGCCCGATAAGGGGCTTTACCTGCCGGATACGTTTCCGAAGTTCACACCTGCTGAGATCGCGGCGTTCGCGACGATGCCGTATCACGAGATTGCGTATCGTGTGATCTCCAAATACAGCGAAGGCGTCATCCCCGACCACATTTTGGAAGAGCTTTGCCAGGACGCCTACGACTTCGAGGTGCCGCTTGAAGCCGTGCAGGGCATGGATCGCGTTGCCGTGATGCGGCTGGATCAGGGGCCAACGGCGTCGTTCAAGGATTTTGCGGCGCGCATGATGGCGCGGCTCATCGGGCGCTTCGTGCGCGAAGCGGGGCAGAAGCTGACCATTCTCGTTGCGACGAGCGGCGACACGGGTTCGGCGGTGGCCAGCGCGTTTCATGGCGTGGCGGGCATCTGCGTCATCGTGCTGTTCCCGATTGATGAAGTGAGCGCCCGGCAGCGCAAGCAGATGACCACGTTGCGCGACAACATCCGCACCATCGCGGTGGACGGGAAGTTTGATGATTGCCAAGCACTCGTGAAGCGCGCGTTTGCTGATCCGGCGTTGAAGCACATTCCGTTGTCGTCGGCGAACTCCATCAACATCGGGCGGTTACTGCCGCAGAGTGTTTATTACTTCTACGCAGCGTCGCGACTCGCGAAGTCCGGCGAGCCGATTGTGTTCTGTGTTCCGAGCGGAAATTTCGGCGACATGATGGGCGCGGTCATCGCGGGACAGATGGGCTTGCCGATCAAGAAGCTCGTAGTGCCGGTGAATGGTAACGATGCCTTCCCGCGTTTCCTCGGCACGGGCGGTTATCAGAAGATTGATCCATCGCGCAACTGCCTCTCCAACGCGATGAACGTTGGGCATCCGAGCAATCTCGCGCGGCTGGTGGCGATTTACAGTGGGCAGATGGATGAAACCGGTGCGATTCTCCGCGCGCCTGACATGTCGGCGATGCGACGTGATTTGTTTTCCAGCTCCGTTTCCGACGAGCAGACGCGCGGCACGATCAAACTTGCGTGGGATCAGCACAAGTTGCTGCTCGAACCGCATGGTGCCGTCGGCTGGCGCGGCTTCCTCGACTATCGTGCAAACGAGCCGCTCGACGGCGCGCCCGCCGCAGTGCTGGAGACGGCGCATCCGGCGAAATTCCCGGATGAAATTGAGAAGGCACTCGGCTTCACGCCAGAGGTTCCAGCCACGCTCGCGGCGTTGGACAAGTTACCGGAAGACTTCGACCGGATGACAGCGAACTACGAAACGTTCAAGGCTTACCTGATCGCGAAGCACC
>JANNGC010000681.1:0-3621 GCA_031380445.1 Pedosphaera sp. | reverse complement strand
TTGCGCCCGAAGCCGTTCACTTCCATCTGGTCGGCGAACCATTGCTGGTAGCGCACGACGAGCTGTTGCAACGACGTGATGGCGTGCGCCTGCGGCGTGCGATTCTGCGGCACGAGATAGGCGACGCGCACGAGGGCGTTGCTGGAAAGCTCGCCGACATCGAGGAGAACTTGGTTCGTCAGCGTGGCGTAGGTCGCGCTGTTGCTCGGCGTGAAGATGACGGTGAGCGGCTGCGCGTTGCCGATGGGGAGCACCGTGCCAGCGGGCGGAGTGTAGGTGAACGAGCCGGGGACATTCGCGCTGGCGTTCAACTGCAACGCGCCGAGCGGGCTGCCGGAAAGGACCGGCGCGGGCGTGGCCCAGATGAGGAACGGCACGGTCTTGCCGCCGATGCGGACGTTGAGAAAATTCGTGCGCGTGACGGGGAGAAAGTTCGCCAAGTCATCCGGCGTGAACGTGACGACGAGCGGTTGCGCCGGATGCGCGGAAAGCACGGTGTTGGTGGGCGGCGTGTAGCTGAAGGTGCCGGGAACATTTGCGGTCGCGTTCAACTGCGCGCCACTGAGTGGCGTCCCCTGCTCAATCGGCGCGGGCGCGGGCCAGGTCACAACGGGCACGGCGCGGGTGATGTTGATGAACACGGTGCGGCTGGCCGGGAGAAAGTTCGTGGGATTGACCGGCGTGAACAGCACTGTGAGCGGCTGCGCGTTGGTGACGCCCAGCACCGTGCCGGCGGGCGGAATAAATTGGAACGAGCCGGAGGCGTTCACCGTGGCGTTGAGTTGCGCGGCGGAAAGCGCGGTGCCGTGGACGATGGGCGCGGGATTCGACCAGATGATGACTGGTGTCGCCGGGTTCACGGTGATGGTCACGCTCTGCGTCGCGACGGTGAAGTTCGCGAGATCGTTCGGCGTGAAGATGACGGTGAGCAGTTGCACCGCGCCGGCATCGAGAATCGTTCCCGTCGCTGGTGTGTAGGCGAAAGTTCCCGCCGCGTTCGCGCTCGCATTCAACTGCGCCGCGCCGAGCGGCGTGCCGTAACTGATGCTCGCGGGATTTGCCCACGCCAGCGCCGTGCCGGGCGCGCGCTGCCAGAGCGGGCCAACCGCATTCGTGGCGAGCGGCGGATGCGCGGGAGCGGACAATGAGAATTGATCCGCGCCGATGTCCTTCAGCGCCGGACGGGCGTCGCCTTCAAAATCCTGGGTGACGTTCGGGTAAGTTCCCGCCGCCGCGCCGAGCGCGGGGCTGTTCGTGGCCGGACGCCAGAGCGCGTCCACGAGATTGGTCACGAGCAGCGGATCGCCGCGCAGCGTGCCGCTGTTGGTGGCGATGCCGAGCGTGGTGCCGAAGAGGATGTTGCTCTCCCACGAAATGATTTCCGGCCCCGCCGCCGCGACGCGCAAATCCACGAGGCGGCCCGCCGTCTGACGCGCGAGGTTGTTGGCCAGCACGGAGTCAATGACCGGCAGCGTGGTGTTTGTGCCGGAGGACGTGGCGGAGACGTTGATGACGATGGAGTTCGTGCAGTTCACGAAGGTGTTGAACGCGACCGTCGCGCGCTTCACCTGAAAATAGCCGTTCAGCGGGCTGTTGCTCAGACCCTGCATTAGTACGAGCGGCCCGCGTGACGCGGTGCCAGCGAGTTCCTGGAAATAATTGTTCACGACGAGATGATCCTCGCCGGAGACGCGCACGCCGCCGGTGAGCGGGCGACGATTGCCGAAGAAGTAATTGCCCTCGACGACGCAGCCGTTGCCGTGGCGCAAGGTCAGCGCGCCCTCGCACTCGATGAAGGTGTTGCGCCGGTAAATGTTTCCGCACGATTTGCTGGAGATGAATTCCGCATCGCCGTTGCACTGCGTGAACAGGTTGTCCTCGACCACGGTGCGCGACTGGTTCAACGACTCCTCCGAGGTGCCGACACGGATGGTCTCGCCGCCGTTCGACGCCGCCGTGAGCACGGGACGCGGGCCGAAATGATTGCGCGCGATGACGTGATGATTCGGCGCGTTCGAGGAGGCGCTGACCCAGACCACCAGTGTCGCGCCGACGTTGGCCTTGCCTTTGAGATAACAGTTCTCGACGCGATTGCTCACGCCGTAGAGCGAGACCCACTTGGTGTCGTTGGTGAGGTTCGGCGGGTTGTAGTCCACGATGGCGCAGTTCGTGAGCCGTGAGAAATTCGCGAACGTGGTGGTGTTCTCGCGGAAGGCAATCACATCGCCACTCGTGCGAAAGCCGTTGGTGAACGTGAGTCCGTCCACCACGAGATAATTTCCCGACAGACGCAGGCGCGACTGGCCAGTGAGATGCACACGCCCGAGCGTGGCCGCGCGCAAGGTGATCGGCTGCGCGACGGTGCCGTTTGCGGAGAAGAGAATGTCCGCGCTATTCCACGCGCCGTCGTCCATGACGATGGTGTCGCCGGGTTGCGCGAGTGCAGCGGCAGCGGAAACCTCTGCCGCAGTCGAAACAGGAAACTGCGCGGAATGAGTTGCACCTGTGAAGAGCGCCAGAAGGATCAGAACCAACGAAAGGCAGTGCGCGCCGGTTCCCCTCACCCCGGCCCTCTCCCCAGAGGAGAGGGAGAAAGTCAGGCCGCGTTGGAAGAATCGAGCGCGTTCAGAACGACGAGAGCTGGCTGCGTCGCTCCCTCTCCTTTGGGGAGAGGGCCGGGGTGAGGGGAAGGCAGCGCAACTCATTTTCAAAGTCCGTTCTCTGCTCAAATTATTTTGCCCGTCACGCATCAGTGACATTGGGTTGGCGGCGCGAGTGTTCATGGTCGGTGGCAAAATTAGTTGTCGAACGTAATCTGCCAGTCCACGACGGCCGTGGTGATTGCAGTGTCGGAAATAGTGATGTAGCCCTGCGCGTCCGCGACGTAATCGAACTCCACGGCGTTCCGCAGGAGGAGATATTCGACGCCCGGCGTGAGGTCTCCGATCTTGTAGGTGATGCGCCGCGTGGCCGCGCTGGCCTGCGTGAGCCAGCGCTTGGGCAAATTGCCGGCGATGTTCCAGACCATCATCGTGACGTTGGCCGTGCCGGCGTCGGGCGTGACTTGCAGGTTGCGCGTCTGCACGTACGACGCCTTGGAAATCTGCGCCGTCGCCAGCGTGAGCGTGGAGCCGCCGTTCGTGCGCGTGGTGGTGGCGATGCCCGACTCCTCCGGATCGAAAATGCGGTTCCCCGCGTCATCGAAGGTCATGGTGCTGAACGCGTCGAGCGCGATGGCCAGCCCCGGCTGGTTGCGCGCGAACGTGGAGGCGAGAATTTCCGCCGTGCCCTGCGTGCGCACCTCGACCTCGCGCGGAATGGCGTTGCTCTCAAAGCGGTTGCGCAGGCCGTTCACCAGCACGAGGTCGCCGGCGTTGCCTTCAAAAATGTTGCCGGCGAAGAGGTTGTCATCCGACGTGGTGAGCAGCAGGCCGACGTTGCCGTTGTGATGAATGTGGTTCTTCACGAAACGGTTGCGTTTGGGATGGCCGTCCTCGCCGGGGAACGGGAGGTCGCCGCCCTTGTAGAGATAGATGCCGTAGTTCGCGCCGTTTCCGAACTCGTTGTTCTCGATCAGGTTGTCCGCCGGGCCGACGGAGAGGCGGATGCCGGAGTTGAAAT
>JANNGC010000658.1:0-9454 GCA_031380445.1 Pedosphaera sp. | reverse complement strand
ATACACACCGGAGTCGGCGAGCAAGAGATTGGTGAGCACCAGCGTGCTGTTCGTCGCCGAGAAAATGACCGCGCCGTCCCTGCGCCAGACGAAGGCGAGCGAACCGCTGCCATTCAAGCCGGACGCCAGCGTCACGCTTTCGCCCGCGCAGAGAATTTGATCCGGCACCGCGCTCAAGGTGATCGGCGGATGCACCGTCAGCGTGGCGTGGTTCGTCACCGCGCCGCACGCGCCGGTGATTTCCACGGCGTAATTTCCGGCGTCGTTCGTCGAGGTGACGGTGAAGGCGAGGGACGCATTAGTTTCACCCGCCAACGCCGCGCCGTCCTGGCGCCACTGGATTGTGAGCGGACCGGTGCCGCTGATGGCGGTGGTGAAATTCGCCGGCTCACCAAGGCAGCGCGCCGCGTCCGCGAGCGGCGTGGCGAGAACAGGTTCGTTCACCGTGAGCGTCGCGCTGCGGGTCACGACGTTGCACGCGCCGGTCACTTGCACGGAGTAAAGCGCGGCGTCGTTCGTGGTGAGAGTGTTGAGCGACAGCACGGCGTTCGTCTCGCCGGACAGCGCGATTCCATTCTTCCGCCAGCCGTAGGTGAACGGCCCGGTGCCGCCCGTGATGGCATTGAAGCTCACGGACTCGCCCGCGCACCGCACCGCGTTCGTGAGCGGCGCGACGGTGGTGAGCGCGCGCACGGTGATGGTGGCGAAGTTGGTCACGCGGTTGCACGCGCCGAGCACTTCCACGGAATACACGCCGCTGTCCGCGACCGTGGCGCTGCCGATGATCAGCCCCGGGGTGGTGATGATGAGCTGCCCGTTGCGCCGCCAGAAATAGTAGTGCGGTCCCGCGCCCTGCACCTGCACGGAGAGGAAAATCAAATCGCCTGCGCAGACCGTGGCCTCCGCGAGCGGCGAGACGGTGGTGAGGGCGTTCACGGCGAGCGTGGCGGAATTCGTGACCGTGTTGCACGCGCCGGAAATTTCCACGGAGTAAAGTCCCGCGTCGTTCGTGCTCACGCTGGCGAAGGTGAGCGAACTGTTCGTCTCGTTCAGCAAGGCCGTTCCATTCCTGCGCCACACGAACGTCCACGGCCCGGTGCCGGACGCGGCGGTGGCGAAGCTCACGGGCAAGCCCGCGCAGACCGTCACGTTCGTGAGCGGCGTGGCGGTGGTGAGCTGGAGCACGGTGAGCGTGGCGGCATTCGTGGTGCTCCCGCAGACGCCGCTGACTTCGACGGAATAAATTCCGGCGTTCGTCGGGACGAGACTCAAAAGACTCAAGAACGAATTCGTCGCGCCCTCCAGCACCAAGCCATTGTGCCGCCAGATGAACGTGAACGGGCCGGTGCCGCCCGGCGTCGTGTGGAACGTGACGCTGCCGCCCGCGCAGACGCTCGCGTCCGCCAGCGGCGTGGCCGTGACCGGCGAGTTGACCGTGAGCGTCGCGGGGTTGGTCACGGCGTTGCACACGCCGGAAATTTCCACGGAGTAAAGGCCCGCGTCGTTCGTGGCCACGCTGGCGAGCGCGAGAGAACTGTTCGTCTCGTTCAGCAGCGCGCCACCGTTTCTCCGCCAAATGATTTGCCACGGGCCAGCGCCTGAGATCGTCGTGCTGAACGTCACGGACTCTCCCGCGCAGCGCACCGCGTCCGCGAGCGGCGTGGCGGAGAGAAGTTCCAGCACGGTGAGCGCGGCGGAGTTCGTGACGCTCCCGCAGACGCCGCTGACTTCGACGGAGTAAATTCCGGCGTTCGTCAGGGAGAGACTCAACAGACTCAAAGTCGAATTCGTCGCGCCCTCCAGCACTAGGCCATCGTGCCGCCAGACGAAGGTGAACGGCCCAGTGCCGCCGGGCGTGGTTTGGAACGTGACGTTCTCACCCGCGCAGACGCTGGCTCCGACGAGCGGCGTGGCGGTGACGGGCGAGTTGACCGTGAGCGTCGCGGAGTTGGTCACCGCGTTGCACGCGCCGGAAATTTCCACCGAGTAAATCCCCGCGTCATTCGCGGTCACGCTGGCGAGGGTGAGGGAAGAGTTCGTCTCGCCGGAAATCACGCTGCCATCATGCCGCCACACGATTTGCCACGGGCCGGCGCCGGAGATGGTGGTGTTGAAACTCACCGCTTCGCCCGCGCACCGCACCGCACCGGCAAGCGGCATGGCGGAAGTGAATTCGAGCAAGTCCACCCGTGCCGTGCGCGTCACGATGCCGCACTCGCCCGCCACCATCACGGTGTAGAAGCCCGCGTCGGCGGGGGTCACGTTGGTCAGCGTGAGCGTGGCTGCCGTCGCGAACGGCAGCAGCGCGCCATCGTGCCGCCACTGCCAGGTGAACGGCCCGGTGCCGGCGGTCTCCGCGTGAAACGATGCGGACGCGCCCACGCAGACCAGGAGATTCGTGAGCGGCGCGACCGTGGTCTGCGCCTGCACGACGAGCGCAAAGGCGTTCGTGACCGAGTTGCACGCGCCGGTGACTTCCGCAGCGTAGGTCGCGGTGTCGTTGGTGGTGAGGTGTCCGAGGAAAATCATCTCGTTGGTCTGGCCCGCCAGCACCGCGCCGTCGCGCCGCCAGACGATGGTGAACGGGCCGGTGCCGGAGACGAAGCCGCCAGCCGAGAGGCTCTCGCCGGGGCAGGCCACCACGTCCTCGAAGGGGGTGAGCACGGTGCGGAGCCGAACGACGAGCGTGGCGGCATTGGTCACGGCGTTGCACACGCCGGTGACCTCCACCGAGTAGGGGCCGGCGTCCGCCACGCCCGCGTTCGAGATGATGAGAGTTGAATTGGTCGCGCCCGCGAGAACCGCGCCTTGATGCCGCCACACGAACGTGAGCGGCCCCGCGCCGGAGGCCACGGTGTGGAAGGAAACTGTTTCGCTCTCGCACGCCGTCGCGTCGGCCAGCGGGGTCGCGGTGACTAATTCCAGAACGGTGAGGAGCGCGCTGTTCGTCACGGCGCCGCACGCGCCGGTGATTTCCACGGAATAAATTCCGCCGTTCGTCGGGGCGAGATTGTAGAGACTCAAGGTGGCATTGGTCGCGCCATCGATCAGAAGACCGCCCTGCCGCCAGAGGTAAGTGAGCGGGCCGGTGCCAGAAGCCGTAGTGCTGAAGGTCACGTCCTCACCGGCGCAACGCGTGGCGTCCGCGAGCGGCGAGGCGGTGGTGAGCGCGCGCACGGTGAGCGCGGCGGAGTTCGTCACGGCGTTGCACGCGCCGGAAACTTCCACGGAATAAATTCCGGCGTTGGTCACGGAGAGACTGAAGAGACTCAAGGTGGCGTTGGTCGCGCCATCAATCAGCACCCCGTCCTGCCGCCATGCGAAGGTGAACGGCCCCTGCCCTTGCGCCACGGTGGTGAAGGCAGCGGAACCGCCCGCGCAGACCGTCGCATCGGGCAGCGGCGTCGCGGTGGCGGTGGCCTGCACCACGAGCGCGGCGGCATTCGTCACCGCGCCGCACGCGCCGGTGACTTCCACGGCGTAGAGCGCCGTGTCGTTCGTGGAGAGAGAATCGAGGACGAGCACGACGCCCGTTGCGCCGGGCAGCACCGTGCCATCCCGACGCCACACGATGACGAACGGCCCGGTGCCGCCGACTGTTGTCTCGAAGGTCGCGCTTTCGCCCGCGCAACGCACCGCGTTCGTGAGCGCGCTGGCGGTGGTGACCTCCCGCACGAGCAGCGCGGCGGAATTGGTCACGGCGTTGCACGCGCCGGAAACTTCCACGGAATAAACTCCGGCGTTCGTTGCGGAGAGATTCAGGAGATTCAAAGCCGCATTGGTCGCGCCATCCACCAGCACGCCGTCGTGCCGCCAGGCGTAGGCGAACGGGCCGGTGCCGGAGGCCACGGTGCTGAAGGCCGCCGCACCGCCCGCGCAAACCTCCGCGTCCGTGAGCGGCGTCGCGGTCGTGAGTTCGCGCACGGTAAGCAGCGCGCCGCGCGTGACCGTGCCGCAGGCTCCGGTCACTTCCACGGTGTAACTGCCCGCGTCGTTGGTCGTGATGACGGGGAGCAACAACGAGGCGTTGGTCGCGCCGGACAAAATGTTGCCGCCATGCCGCCAGATGAAAGTGAACGGGCCGGCGCCGTCCGCCACGGTGCTGAACTCCGCCGCCTCGCCCGCGCAGCGCACCTGATTCACGAGCGGTGTGGCGGCCGTGTTCGTCAGCACCGTGACGAGCGCAAAGTTCATCGCGCTGCCACAAGGGCCGCTCACTTCTACGGCGTAGCTGCCGGCACTGGATGAATTCACCGCGCCGAGGTGGAGCGCGGGCTGGTTCGATCCAGAAATTAGATTTCCATCCTTGCGCCACAGGATGCTCAACGGACCGGTGCCGTTGGTGGTCGTCTGCAATGTCACGGGCGTGCCGGGACACACGACGACATCGCCGAGCGGCGTGAGCGCGGGCGGCGTGCGGACGGTGAGCGCGGAGGTGCCGCTGTCCACCGTTCCACAGAGGCCGCTGACGGTGACCCGGTAATTGCCCGCATCGGCCGGCGAAACATTGGTGAGCGAAAGCGTGGCGTTGGTCTGGCCGGGCAGCGGCACGCCGTTGCGCCGCCAGTGGTAAGTGAGCGCGGCCCCGCCCGCGTTGGCCTGGAAATTCACATTGGCTCCAGCGCACACGGTCTGGCTGGGCGAGCCGATGGCAAAGGTGTTCGGATGCACGGTGAGCGTGGCGCTGTTCGTGACCGTGCCGCAGAAGCTGGAGATGACGACGGAGTATTCGCCCGCGTCCGTGTCCGTGACGCTTGGCAAAATCAGCGAAGGATTCGTCTGGCCGAGCAACGGCACGCCGTTGTGCGACCACTCGAAGGTGAAAAGGGCGCAGCCCGTCGCGCTCACGTCGAACTGCACGGTCTGCCCGGCGCAGACCACGGCGTTGCTCGGCGTGGGTCCTTCGACGCGATTCGGCCCGCGGCAGAGGATGGCGGAGATTTGATCGAAAACGGCGGTGAGCTGCGAGGAATCGTTGACGTAGAAGAAGTCATTCGTCGAGGAAGCGGCGCTGCGCAACAAAGCCTGATCCACGTTGGTGCCGGTGCCGTCGTTGAGGCCGAGCGTGAAGATGCGCGTGCCGGCGAGCTTGGCCTGAAAAGCATTGGACAAAACCAAACTGACGGAATCGTTATCATTCGTTTTGGGGATGCCGTCCGTGAGCAGCACCATGACCGGCAGCGCACCGACGCGATGACGAATGGAGGTGAGTTCCGCCTGCGCGGTGTTCAATCCGCAACTGATGCAGGTGCCGCCGCTCGCCGCTGGGAGTGCGCTGATCGCCGTCTCCACCGAGGCGGCATTGTTGGTAAGGATGCGGTTGAGCGAAGACAGAACACTGTAAGAAGCCAGACCGGCAATGTCGGCGTTGGTGCCAAGAACGAGGTTGCGGACAAAGTTCGTCGCCGCCGTGCGCGCGTCGGTGTAGGGCGTGCCGAGCATGGACTCCGAACGGTCAATGACCAGCATCACGTCGAGCGAGTTGAAGCAGTAGGCAACGAGCAGTTCTGCGCTCGCGCTTGCGCTGCAACCGTTGGTGCGGCTGGCCGTGACGGTGTAAATGCCGCTGTCAGCGATGGCGAGGTTGCTCAACATCAGGCTGCGATTGGTCTGCCCTGAAATGATGAAGCCGTCCTTGCGCCAGACAAAATTCGTCGCGCCACTGCCCGCGCTGGCCGTGGTGCTGAAGCTGGCGAACGTGCCGACATAGCGCACGAGATTCGTGAGCGGAGTGACCGTGAGGCCGGGGAGCACGGTGAGAGTGCCGCTGTTGGTCACGGCGTTGCAGGCGTTGCTGATCACGACGCGATACACGCCCGTGCTGGTGAGGGTGACGTTTGGGAGAACGAGCGTGCTGTTCGTCTGGCCCACGAGATTGGTGGTGCCGCGCCGCCATTGGAAGTTGAACGGTCCTGCGCCATTCGTCGGTGCGGTGAAGATTACGGTGTCATTCGAGCAGACGATTTGATTGGGAATGGCCTGCGTGGACATCAGGGTGGACACGAAGAGCGTGGCGAAATTCGTCGCGCTGCCACATGGCCCGGTGGACTCCACGGAATACACGCCCGCCGTGGCGGTGGTGACGCCGGGAATGTTCAGCACCGTGCCAGTGACGCCAGGAATCACTTCGCCATCCTTGCGCCAGACGAGCGTGAACGGCCCGGTGCCGTTCGTGATGGCGGTGAAGATCGCTGTGGTGCCGGCGCAATTCGCGCGGGCGGGCGGATTGATAGTCACCGTCACGCAGTCGTTCGAGAGCAGGAAGACGGGGAGCGTGACGAAGTTGGAGAGGTTTCGATACAGATGAACTCTCCACTCACCCTGGCTGGCGACGTCGAAACCCTGGCAGGCGGGGCCGTCGTTCGTATAGCTCGACGCGTCATTCCAGTTGTCCGCGAAGGCGTCGCTGGGTGGATAGGCGAGATAGGAACTGGAGAGCACGCTGTTGGTCCCGACATCGGGGCGGTCGGAGCCGACGGTGTTCACGCACGAGGTGCTGCCGTTGGGAAGAATCCAGAAGATGTTCCAGTTCGTCGTGAATGGCGGCAGTCCCTCCACACGCAAATGGGCCGTCTGCGCGGTGGTAAAGCGGTTGGTGGCCGCATTGAGCGCCGGGCTGGTGTACGCCGTGACCGTCGCTACGTAGAACTGTTGCGTGGCGGAATTGATCGGCGGGCCGCTGCACGCGCCGCCAGAGAAGGTTTCCAAAATAAATTTGTAAGTGCCATTCGTGGTCGGCACGTCGCCGGGCTGGACGGTGTAGCTGTTGTCCGAGCTGGAGAAGAGCGTCGTGGGCGTGCAGACGGCTCCCGGATTTTTCACCACGTTCACCGCGTCGCGCACGGTCACGCGATACCAGACGCCATTCGAGACCGTGACCTCCGGCACCACGCGGTCGCCGGCGGTGAAGACACGGTTGGTCAGCCCGTTCGTCGCCGCGAGCCGCAGGCGGGGAAAGGAAAACGATTGCGCGACCGAAAAATGAGTTCCGGTCCAAAGCAGCAGCAGCACGAGCAGAACTCGTGCTCCCGCAAAGATTTTGCGCGACGACAACATGGGAGAAGGCCCGGCAAACGGATTTGTCAGTGTGGAGCGGCGCGTGATGGTTCCCTCGCGTCGCCCAGTTCCGTGTGCAATGCCGGGCTTTTCCTACTTAGCGCAGGCTAGTCAGCCGATGACTGACAAACAAGAGGGAACTACCGGAACGGCGGGCGGTAAAATTACGGACACGCCGGGGTGCCGGTCTCCGACCCGGCCCGAGCCAGGCATCTCACCAACAGACCGCGTTGGAGACCGGCGCTCCGCCTACGTCCCGCCCGCTCCCTTCGGTAGTGGGTCAGTTTGAATTTGGAACTCAGGAACTCAGGAAGAGACGAAGATGAAACCACGCTGTTCCTGAGTTCCTGAGTTCCAAATTCATGCTCTTTCCGGGCGAGGGCTGAAACTGACCCACGACCCTCCATTCGCGCCATTTGACGCCCCGGCGGAGTTTTGTGAGGCTCGCGCCGCCTTATGGAAATCAAGAAAGCGGTCATCACCGCCGCCGGACAGAACCAGCGCACCCTGCCGCTGCAATCGCTCGTGGACCGCGACGGCCAGAGCAAGACCGCCCTCCGCATCATCATCGAGGAAGTGCTCGAGGCGGGCATAGACGAGATCGCCGTCGTCATCCAGCCGGGCGATCAACAAGCCTACGAAGCGGCGGCGGGCACCCACGCCTCGCGCTTGCAATTCGTCGAACAGAGCGAACCGCGCGGCTACGGGCACGCGGTGCATTGCGCGAAAAATTTCACCGGGCGCAGTCCGTTTCTTTTGCTCGTCGGCGATCATCTTTACGTCAGCCGCGTGGCGAAGCGTTGCGCGTCGCAGCTCGTGGAAACGGCGCGCGAGCAGAAGTGCGCCGTCTCCGCCGTGCAGGCCACGCACGAGAGCAAGCTGCCCTACTACGGCGCGATTGGCGGCCGGCTCGTACCCGGCTCGCAGACGCTTTACGAAATCAGTGACGTGCTGGAAAAACCCACGCCCACCGAGGCCGAACAGCGCATCATCGTGCCAGGTTTGCGTGCGGGCCATTACCTCTGCTTCTTCGGGATGCACGTCCTCACGCCGGCGGTGATGGACCTGCTCGAAGCGCCGCTCGCGCAAAAGGGCGGCAACATTCACCTCACACCCGCGCTGGCCGCGCTCGCCGCGCACGAACGCTACCTCGCTTACGAAGTCGCCGGCCGCCGCTACGACATCGGCCATCGCTACGGTTTGCTCACCGCGCAACTCGCGCTCGCGCTCGACGGCCCCCATCGCGATGAAGTCCTGACCGGCCTCGTGGAACTGCTCGCCGTGAAGGGGATGAAATGAGCAGCCGGCTCATCGAAATCATCACCGCGCAGGACGCGGCGGTGCGCGACCAATCGCTCGACGGCGTGTGCCGCGAACTGCCGCTCGACGCTCTGCTCGCGGAATGCGCGCTGCTCGACACGTTCCGACGCGAGAGCGGCAATCTCTACGAGCGCGTGCGCGCGCTGTTCTTTCTCTACGCCATTCATCGCTTCCACATTCCGCGCGTCGCGGAGTTGAACCGGCGCGGGCTGATTCCCTTCCACGGCTACGAGCATTTGCTGCAACGCCGCTTCGAGGAGGCGATTGATGAATTTCTCGCGCTGCAAAAACGCGACGGACCGAGCGACGCCATCTCCAGCGCGCTGGCGGCGGCGTATCATCGACTGGCGTTCCAGACACTCGCGGACCAAGTGCGCCGCAGCGTCCGCACCGTGCGCGGCAACCAGTGGATGTTCCGCATGGGCCATCCGGGTGATCAGCCGCTGCGGATTCGCCCCGAACTTCTCCAGCGCGCGACGGACGGCACGTATCCGATTCTCCGCGAACGCACCCCCGTGCGCATGGACCTGACGCACAGCGCGTGGAGCGACATATTTTTTCTCGGCATGGATTTCCCCGAAGGCGCGCGTGTGCTGAACGTGTCCGTGGATCTCGGTGTGCATGGCCGCGACTCCGCGCCACGTCCGCCCGTGGAAGCGTATCTGCGCGTGATCGAGGAACCGGTGTTGCGACTGACGAGCGTTGATCTCGGCGCGACGGCGGACATCACGGAACTCTCCGAAGTGTTCGACTTCGCCAAAGATTATCTCGGTCTGCTCAAAGCCGCCGTCATCGCGTCGGGCCTCGTGCCGCCGGGCATTGAAGGCTCAGGGCAAAGTCTCGGCGCGCTGCTCGAACGCATCGTCGGGCCGGGGCGCGGGCTGGAAATTGTCAGCCACGTCAACAGCATCCCCAAAGGCTCACGCCTCGCCGTCTCGACCAACTTGCTCGCGTGCCTCATCGCGGTGTGCATGAGGGCGACGGGCCAGGCCGCGTCGATCACGGGCCAGTTGCAGGAAAGCGAGCGTCGTCTCGTACTCGCGCGCGCGATTCTCGGCGAATGGATCGGCGGCTCCGG
>JANNGC010000604.1:0-4132 GCA_031380445.1 Pedosphaera sp. | reverse complement strand
CCCATGACTGTTGCGTTAGGCCGTTGTCGGTGTTCCCGATGATGATTGTGACTGTTTTTTCTAACATGATTTACTCCGTGGTTTTTTGTTTAGGCAGGAAAGGATTGAAGATGCGCCACAGTCGCGGCTCGCTGTTCACCTGCGGCAGTTTATGCACGCTCGCCGCGTGTGACTTCGCCATGCGACCGAGCGCGTGGCCGTGGCCGATGGCTTTCAAGTCGGCGCGCAGTTCCTCAGAGAAACGCGACTGCGCCAGATGCTGTTCAAGCTCCCGCGCGTTCACGTCGAGATACGCATCGCGCACCGCGCCACGCGTCCAATCGGCGGAAGGCAACTCGCCCGCCGTCAGGCCGAACAAAACCTTGTGGATGTAGCCCAGCGCGCGCGCGTCGGGGGAATGCGCGCCGAGTTCCTCGACAAGTTGCGGATGATGATACGCCTTCAGGCCCGTGCGGTCGTCGGCCATGTCGCTCGGCACCCGGGCAAACTCACTGAGCAGCCATGCGCGCGCCATCGGAGCCTCCGCTTCGACACGGGCCTTGATCCCGCTCTTGTCCGCGCCGTCCTTCGAGTCGAAGCCGGGCAAGGTCTGTTGCGCGATGAATTGTTTAACGGCATCCAGCGGCCTTTGCACGTCGGGCGAGAGTTCGCCTTTGTCCACGAATCGGTAGAGATTGATTTTGTCACCCAGCCCGCTCCGCAGGTCGGGAATCAGCACCGTGTCCGAAGGGTCGTCATTCACCGAGGCCGTGCCACGGCGGAACACCGGCACGTCGAAACCCACCTTTTGCATTCCGCGAAACACAAATTTTTCCTCGTGGAAAAACGTCTTCATCCGGCCCGCCATCAGCAGCCGCGCGCCCTTCATTACGCCCGCCACGGGATCGCCCATATACCAATGCTCGCCGCGCAGCAGGCCTGTGCTGAACTTCTCCACGTTCGGATCACCGCTCACGCCGAACTGCGCCGCACAGTTCACTTCGCGCCCGCCGTAAATCATCGTGGTGATGAATTGAATCAGCGACTTGCCGCTCTTGGCTTTGCCCACGAAAAAACAGAACTGGCCCGGCTTGAAATCCCCGCGCCGGAGCGCGCGCAAACCCACCGCGAGCCAGTAGCAAAAGTGAATCCATTGATCGTGTTCACCCAGCGCCTCGCGCAGCACGGCGGCGATGAAAGGCGGCTCCGGTGTCGGCGTCTTCGGCGTCGGCTCGTCGAACACCGCCGGATTGCATTGCTCGCCGACGAGAAATTTTTCCTGCCCGATTTGGTGAAGCCCCGTGCGGTAGCCCGGCAGCGAGCCGTAGTAGTCAATTTTCCGCGTCTTGCTCACGTTCAGCAGGAACGCATCACATTCACTCATGCCGCTGCTGTCGGGATAATCGGAGAGGCCGTGTTCAATGAGCGCGAGCTTCGTCAGCTTGTCGCCCTTATCCTCAAAACGGTCTCCCTCGCGAATCAGGAATTTTTTCCCCGTGCGCTCGAAATACATTTCTATGGCTTCCTTGCCGCCGTTTTTGTGGAGCGTCTTTTCCCGCGCCGCCGCCGCGCGTTCCTTCGTGAGTTTGCGTTCCTCCTTGGCCGTGAGTGTCGCGCCCGCGTCGGGTGCCGGAGTGAACTTCGCTTCCGTTTTCGGCAGCACCGCCGCCGCGATGCCCTTGGCGATTTGTTCCGGCGAGAGTCCCGCCGTGCCGTCGGGAAAGGCGTGCATGACTTCGACGAGTTTCTTCACCGCGAGGGCGGGCGGCTTCACGCCCTTGGGTGCGCGCTCCGCTTTTTTCTTCGGCGCGGGCGTGGCCGGTTTTTTGGGGGAAGGCATGAGTTCAGTTCAAACCGAAGGCCACAGAGCAGGGGCGCGGACCGGCGAATTGGCAGACCATCCAGCGCGAATAATTTTCGCCGCCGTGATGCCGCCACACGTAGGCCGTCGGCTGCACCGGCTGGAAAAAGCAGGCCGGAATTTTGTCGAATTTGTAGGCCGGAATCACCGGCGAGAAATCCACCGGGATGATGTTGCACATTCTCATTTCGTTCCCTCCGCTGCGTTGTGCATGGCCTTGAACCAGTGCGTTGCGAGCGACTGCGGCACGGGCCGCGTCCGCCGTTGAAACTCAAACTGCCCCGTCTTGACCGCGTGCTTCTTCGTCCGCTCCGCTACCGTCGAGGCCAAGCCCGGCGCAGCTTCGTCCCTCGCCGCTTCCCAAACGTTCATAGGCCTCAACATCATCCCGCCGCACTCCCGACACGCGGAAGGCCGTCCCGCCTCGCCCACCGCGATTTCATGAGACCCGCACGTTTGGCAGGTGAGGTTCATTTGTCACCCCACGTTCCCGACCGGGCGTTAAAAGTTTTCAACTCGCGCTTGAGCGCGCGGAGAGCCGTCGTATCCAACTGCAAAGATTGGAGCCGGTTTTTTAAGTGCCGGTTGACGATGCGCCGCACGTAATTATCCCCGATGCCGATGCACGCCTCGACGTGCTCAAACGCGGCGGAAATTTCGTTCGCGTTCACGAGGCACCCGCCACTTTCTCCGCGTCTGCCGCGAACTCATTCACGGCGGCGGGAACCTCGATTTTCTGCACGACGATTTTTCGCTTGACGATGCACTTGGCGACGGCGAGAGCCAGCGTCTGTTCACTATCCCCGTAGAAGCTGGAATTTTCTTCGCCGGGTCTCCAAACGTGGGCAAAAAATCGAATTCCCACTTTTCCATTGCGCCACAGAGCGTCCGTTGCCTCGGACGTAATCTGAGCCGTCCACTCGTCGCGCGGGAAATACATGCGAAGGCGGCTCATGGCCTGCGAGATATTCACCGCGCACCCGCCTTCCGCCGCGCCTGCGCCACGGTGAGGATTGATGCGGACTTCGCGACCTTGCGTGATCGCAGCGCGCCCACGCGGTCAACGTCGCGCACGTCGAAGAGGAGTTCACAGCCCGCCGTCGCGACCGGCTTCAAACCGTGTCGGGATTCTTCCCGGATTACCGTGCGGTAGCAGACGCCCCAGCGGAGCGCGATTTGGGTTCGATTGATTTTCATTTTTGGGTTCGTGGATTTGCGGTGTCTCGGTGTCGGTATCGCCACATTTGTCAAAACTGTCAAATGTGTCAAGACTGGAATGCGACAAACCAAAAACGGGAGGCATCATGGAACGCATGGCTAAGACCAAAGAGCGGCGGGCATGGCTCTATTTGAGCCGAGCCGACGACGATACGTTGCTGAAGCTGGAAGGCCAGTTCGCCGGAAAGCTGACTGAGGCCGCGATTCTCAGCGTCGTGGTGTCCGCCGCACTGAAGGCGTGCGCGGAGAGCGGATACAAATTTCCGTTGAATTTACGCCACATAGAACCCGTGGCGCGCGTGGAATTTAACGAGCCGAAATCGCGGATGAAGTAACCCGCCTTCAAGTCCTGTCGTGGGCACCACACCTTTTGTTCGTGATTCGCGCCTGCAGGCTCGCAATCAGATTTCTGGCCGCCTTATTTCCTCTCGCGTGCTTCTCCTCCGCTTCGGTCGCCAAAAAAAAATCTGTGTGGATCGTCCGGCTTGCTTGGTTCGGCGGGTTTCACTCTCATGGACCCGGCCAAAAAGGAAAACCTCTTGAACTGGCGAAGTGTTGTCGAGACGCTCGCCCGCCGAAATGAGCCACGCCCCCCAACCACTTCACGCGCCCGCCGGGCGGCGCTGCCTGCTGTGCGGCGGCGGGGCGGAAAATCGCGTGTGGACGCTGACCGGCGCGGAGGTGCGCCTGCTCTGGCGGGCCGCCGGGCGCGAACTGAGCGAGGGCGCGTTCGTGGGGCTGGCCCCGGATGCGGAGGTCGCGCAGTTTGAATGCGGCGCGTGCGGTTTTCGTTTTTTTGATCCAGCTCTGGCGGCGACGGGGAAGTTTTATGAGGAGCTTCAGCAGGGCGATTATTATGTGACCACCCGCCCGGAGTTTGCTTTCGCCCTCGAACTGGCCCGCCATGAGGGATTGAAAACTGTGCTCGACGTAGGCGGCGGGGATGGAGCTTTCCTGGATGGCGCGCGCGCGGCGGGTCACACGACACTGGCCTTGGAATTGAACACGCACGCCGCCGCCGTGACGGCGGGCAAGGGGCATCGCACGTTGCAACGCCGGCTGGAGGACGTGTCG
>JANNGC010000473.1:0-1747 GCA_031380445.1 Pedosphaera sp. | reverse complement strand
AAACCATCAGCCGCCACCGGCCAGGGCGCGCGGTCTCCGTAGGCGAGGGAAAGGATCTCGCCCGCCGAGGGATGACTGATGGCGATGGTCTCGCCGTCGTTGTTGAGCTTGCCGGTGTAAATGCCGTTCACCACCACGCCGGGATAACGGGTGGCGAGCACGGCCGGATTGCGCGCGAGGAGGAAGACCGCGTCGGGCGCGAGCGTGGTGCCGTTGGCGAAGGTGAAGTTGATGCCTTGCGAGAAGAACAATCCGCTGAGGTTCAGGGAGAACGCGCCGATGTTCTTCAGTTCGAGGAATTCAAACTCGTCGCCATCCGTCGCGCCGACGCCGGGCGCGTTGTACATGATTTCATTGAAGACGAGGTTGGTGCGCAGGGCGCTGGTCGTGTCGCTCGGGCTGGGCACGAACTCGACGGGCAGCGACCACGCGCTCCAGCGGCCCGTGTCGTCCTTGTGCCGGACGCGGGCGCGATAGCGCCGCCCCGCTTGGACGGCGAATTCCGGGAACGTGATGGTGTCGGCAAAGGCCGTCATCTCCGGCGAGATCCACGCCGCGTCCCATTCCAGCCGCAACTGCGCAGTGTTGGTCACGACCGTGTTCGTGGCCAGCACCTCGGCGACGCGCCATTGGATCGCGCCGAAAGTTCCCGCGCCCTGCGGATCGGCGAAGGCCGAGGACTGGAAGGTGAGGCCGCCCGCCGGAAAACCGTTGCTGCCGACGTAAGTGATGGTGGGCCGTGTCGGGATGGCCGCATCGGCGCTTTCCGTGTCCAGCGTCGTCACCCAGCCGCCCGCCGTGACGGTCTGGCGATCAATCCACCACGGGGCCGTGCCGCCGGTGAACATGAAGTTTTTCATGTCCTGCGCGTAGCCAGCGATCCCGTTGGTGATGGCCGGCGCCGTGTTGAAGGTCAGCGACAGGTAGTTCGCGGGCGCAGGCGCGTTCGACCAGCGGACGAGGTCTGCCGCCGCCACGGACTTCGCGAGTCCGGCGTAGCCGTCGATGATCGAGTTCATCTGGTCGGGTTGGAAAAGCAGCGCGCGGATTTCGCGCACGGTGTTGCGATATTCCAGTTGCATGGCCGGATTCGCGCCCGCGTCGCCGCCCGTCGCGCCGCTGGCGAAGATGCCGTTGTAGAGCACGTCGTCGCCGTTGTTCCACGTCGCGCCCCAGGTGTCCGTCGTGTCGTAAGGCAGTTGCATCATGCGGCCGAGGAAGCTGTTTGACGCGCCGTAGAGCGGTTCGAAATACCACGCGCCGTTCTTGTTCGCGCTTGGCCAGGTGTCGTAGTGGCGGATGCCGCGCGCGATGGTGAAGTAGCGGTACCAGTTCGTGTAGTTGGCGTGCGCGTTCAGCCAGTCCGTGCTTTTGAAGCCGTCGAGATTGTTCTCGATGTTGTAGAAGTCCGCGCCGTTCGTGGTCGCGAACGCGCCCTGATAACGCTGCTCGTCCGCCGCATCCACGAAGTTGTCCACCAGCTTGTAGAGATTGCCCTTGGGCAGGTCGTGCGAGTCCAGGAACGCGCCGTCGTATTTCTCCTGCGCCCAGTTCAGGCCCCAGAAATCGCCGCCGTATTGATCCGCGCCCGCCTCGCTCGCGCCGCGAATGACGCGGAAGTGGAAGTAGAGCGTGTTCGGCGCGGGCACGCCGACTTTGTTCCAGAGGAAGTAGCTCACATGCTCGTTGAGCGCGAACTGCTCGCCGCCGCGATTGCTCTGGCCCTTGCCGGTGACGACTTCGCGCC
>JANNGC010000469.1:0-1661 GCA_031380445.1 Pedosphaera sp. | reverse complement strand
GTCAGCAATGCCGCCGGGCGCGCGACCAGCGCGGTCTGGCAGGTCAGCCTGACCTTGCATGGAGAAACGCGGATGTGGGGCGACAGCACCTCGGGCCAGCGCACCGGGCTTTCCCGCCAGGAAACGAATCTCGTGGCCGTCTCAGCGGGCGGCTACCACACGCTCGGCCTGCGCGAGAACACCACCGTCCTCGCGTGGGGTGACAACAACACGGGCCAGACCAACGTGCCGGGCGGTTTGACCAATGTCATCGCCGTCGCAGGCGGCGGCAGCCACAGCCTGGCCTTGCTGGAAAATGGAACGGTGCGCGCGTGGGGCAACGACCTCTGCGGCCAGACCAACGTCCCCACAGGACTGACCAACGTGACGGCTATTGCCGCTGGCGGTCCGCAGTCCCTGGCGCTGCGCAGTGACGGAAGTTTAATCGCCTGGGGTTGCACGCCCGTTCCCTCCGGCGTATCAAACATCGCCGCCGTGGCGGCGGGCCAGCAAAACGCGCTCGGTCTCCTGAGCAACGGCACCGTGCTGGCGTGGAACAGTCTTGGGGCCACCGACCTCACCCCGCCCGCCGGACTCAGCAACGTGGTTGCGCTCGACTGTGATTACTCGCACGCCCTCGCCTTGAAACGCGACGGCACGGTCGTGGCCTGGGGCGAGAACGACTACGGCCAGACCAACGTCCCGCCCGGCCTGAGCAACGTGATGAAGGTCGTGACCGGCACCCGCTTCAGCCTCGCCCTGCGCAACGACGGCAGCGTCGTCAGTTGGGGCCGCAATGATGACGGACAGACCAACGTGCCGCCGGCCATGGGCGACATTCAGGACATTGCCGCCGGCATCCAGCACAGCGTCGCGCTGGCCTACAACGACGCTTTGGAATACCCGGTGAACGTCGCGCAGGACGTGCTGCTGATTTACAACGCGAACACAAATTTCCCCGACAGCGTGACCTTGAAGGACTACTATGTGGCCCATCGTCCGTTTATGAGCAACGCGCTCCAGTTCGCCATCAACAGCCCCGGCGGGGAGTTTTACGGACTCACCAACGGCGGCGCGGGCGGCGCGCTGATTTTCACGAATGCCCTGCTGTCGCCCTTGCACGCCTGGTACGCGGCCCATCCCACGATCCGCCCGCGCTACCTCATCTGCTTTCTGGACGTGCCGCGCTGGGTCTTGGACAACCCGGGCTTCAGCGTGGGCCACACCATCCGCGAATCCCTGCCCCACCGCCCGCCCTTCGTCAGCTATCTCGACATGGGCGCGGCGGAGTTCTTTTTTGAGACGAACCGGCTGACGGATTGTTTTGCCTACGTGGACAAGCTGGCCCGCTTCGCCAGCAACTATTCGCCCGGCAAAGTCATCATCAGCGCCAGCGCCGGCGGCTACAGCAACGACCAGTATTTTCTCGATGATGTTCTTGAAGGGACAAACTCCAGCCCCAACGCCAAAAGCGCGAAAATTTACGATGGCTATCTCTCGCTCCTCGCCCAAGGCGTGAGTTCCAATCTGCTGAACTACACTTATCAACGCGAGGGGACGATTCGCTACGGCACCAACCTCGCCGGCTACATGAGCCACGGGAGTTATGGCTGGGCGCCATACTTCAATCTGCCTCCTGATCCAAAAGTGCAGTTCAAAGGAAATTCAGAGTGGTACATAAT
>JANNGC010000454.1:0-2146 GCA_031380445.1 Pedosphaera sp. | reverse complement strand
GGCGCGAATCTTTATCACGACCTGCACTACGGGCTGAACATGCAGCTCTACTCCGGCTCGCCGTTTCTCAACGACGTGGACCTGCACCGCGACGGCGTCATCCGCATCTACGACGTGCTGTTTGATTACAACGTGCTGCTCGACACGGATGCGTTCGTGCGCGAGGTGATTCAAGGCCCGGAGTTCCAGCGCCCGATGGGCACGGATGAATTTCATTACCTCCTCGGCAAATACACCGCCGAACGCGGCCGCAAGCTCGGCCTGAAAGATTCCTCCGTGCTCGCCACCGCCTACGAATGCGGCATCCCGATTTTCACCAGCAGTCCCGGCGACAGCAGCATCGGCATGAACGTGGCGGCAATGGCCTTGCGCGGCTCGAAGCTGATGTTCGACGTGAACCGCGACGTGAACCAGACCGCTGGCATCGTCTATGACGCGAAGAGCACGAAGCATAAGAGCAGCGTCTTCATCCTCGGCGGCGGCTCGCCGAAGAACTTCATGCTCCAGACCGAGCCGCAGATTCAGGAAGTCATGGGCATTCAGGAAAAGGGCCACGACTATTTCCTCCAATGCACCGACGCGCGTCCCGACACTGGCGGTCTGAGCGGCGCGACGCCCGCCGAGGCCGTGAGCTGGGGCAAGATCGATCCCGACACCCTGCCCGACTGCGTGGTCTGCTACACCGACTCCACCATTTCCCTCCCGCTGCTCACCGCCTACATGTTGAGCCGCGTGAAGCCGCGAAAGCAGAAGCGCCTCTACGACCGCCGCGACGCGATCCTCGACCAGGTGAAGTCCAAGTATCTCCAGACCGGAACCGTGACCAAAGTCACCACCAGCCGGAAGATCGCCAAGCGCGGCAGCAGCGTGGGGTTGAAGAAGAAATAACCGCAGCACGATCATGCAGGAATCCAAACAACCGCAGTCGAAGGCCACGCTTTCGAGCTTCATTTTCCTGAGCCGCTGGCTGCAGGCGCCGCTCTACTTCGGCCTGATCGTGACGCAGGCGATTTATGTTTATCGCTTCATTCTGGAACTTTGGCACCTGATTGATTTCGGACTGCTGGGCGGGGCGATGCCGAAGTCCGTGCCCGATCCCGAGATGGATCCGGAGCAAGCCATCATGCTCATCGTGCTGGGGCTGATTGACGTGGTGATGATTGCCAACCTGCTCATCATGGTCATCGTGGGCGGCTACGAGACGTTTGTCTCGCGGCTGAATTTACAAGGTCACCCCGACCAGCCGGAGTGGTTGTCGCATGTAAACGCGGGCGTGTTGAAGGTGAAGCTGGCCACCGCGCTCATCGGCATCTCCTCCATCCACTTGCTCAAGACGTTCATCACGGTCAAAGGCAATGAAATGAACTGGGAAGTTTTCTGGCAGGTCATCATCCACGTCACGTTCGTGGCCTCGGCCATCGCGCTGGCGTGGATTGACCGGCTGACCTACCGGCCCGAAGCGAAGGGGCATTGACCGTCACGCGGACGATCAAAGCAGCGTGGCCTGGCTCTGTTTCGGTTCACGGGCAGCAACGAATTGATCCCGCAGCGCGGCGAGTTGCGTGCGGGTGTGGGACTGACGGAGCTTCGCCATCTCCGCGGCGGCCAGTTGATCGCATCGCTCGTTGTCGGCGTGACCGGCGTGGCCTTTGAGCCAGCGCCATTCGATGCGGTGGGGCGCGGCGGCGGCATCGAGGGCTTTCCACAAATCTTCGTTCTTCACCGGCTCGCGCGTGGAAGTACGCCAGCCGTTACGCTTCCAGCCCTTGAGCCATTGCGTGATGCCGTTGCGGAGGTAGGAGGAATCCGTGTGGAGCGTGACGGCGCACGGCTCCTTGAGCGTGGTGAGCGCGCCGATGGCGGCTTGGAGTTCCATGCGGTTGTTCGTGGTCGCCGGTTCGCCGCCGCTGACTTCGCGGACGTTCTCTCCGCAGCGCAACACCGCCGCCCAGCCGCCGGGACCGGGGTTTCCTTCGCAGCCGCCGTCGGTGTGAATGATGACTGATTTCAAGCGCGCGTTTTCTAGCAAAGCAAATCGAGGGCAGCGAAGAAAATGATGAGACAAACGCGTGGCGGAGCGCGGACCGCCGAGTCCGCGTGTTCATGACCGCTTCAAGAATGATGCCGCTTGGCTGGCCAATGATCG